>JAPLFT010000026.1 GCA_026390535.1 Pseudomonadota bacterium | reverse complement strand
TTTTACAGGTCTTTTGCTCGTAACAGCGTGCATTTTTAGCATTAATGTGTTTGCAGAGAGCTCAAAGCTCACAAAAGTGGATATAGACGTGAAAACGACCCAAATAGTCAAAGCCGATCTGGATATAGATGACTTCTACTATTACATAGATACCAACGCATGCGTATGCTGGCTGAGTAGATTAATAGGCGGAGCTCCTGCAGTGGCAACAGTGGATTGTACAAAACTTGCCGCTCACTCAAAGCTTGAACAGTATGTTAGCAAATGTATAACCAAACCGGTTGAAGTGAAAAAAGAGGAAATAATCGTCGAAGTCAAAAAAGATGAAGTTGCAGATAACGAAAAGAACAAAGAAAAGGACAAGGATAAAAACAAGGGCAAGGATAAAGAGAAAAAAGACAAGGATAAAAAAGATAAGGACAAAAAGGACAAAAAAGATATCAAAGAGGTAAAAGCAGAATCAGACAAGGTTTTGGAAGACGTGATGGGGAACAAATAATTTAATTTATCGTAGTTTTTCAGGGATCTTTACATAGGAATTTCTCTTTATATTTTTTATGGCGAACCATCCCAACGGAACCTCTATAGCGTACATTACAGGTGTCGGCGACGGATATATGGCCAGCTCATTATCCTTTACCCCCGGTTGAGGATACATATCGTATATTGCCGAGATCTTTCCGTCTGGCTCCACGAACGCAATGCTCAACGGAATAAGAGTGTTTTTCATCCAGAAAGAAAGATATTGGGGTTTTTCATAGACAAAGAGCATCCCCGTATCTTCTCTAAGATCTTCAACCCCCATCAGCCCATGTTCCTGAGCTTTTGTTGAATAGGCAACTTTTAATTTAAGGTTATTACCCTCAATGTTAATCCTACACGTTGCGGAATCTTTTTTGCTGCACCTGTCCCTTAAACTAAAAAATACAAAAATACTCATAAAGACCAGAATGAGAATAACGAACAGATAAGATCTCTTTTTAATCATGATGATCCTCTAATTTATTAAAGTTATTTTACCCGATTCTACACTTATTATTCTTGAGTGCATTATTTTTTCATTGTTTATCAGATATAAAACATAATTCCCGGGTTTAACATCAGGGAATACGAATTTTCCAAAACCGGTGTTTAACGGTTCGTATGGTGAAATGGACATATTATTTGCAGGCATACTGGTCCTATCGGCAAAATAATGAGCCTCTCCGGAATAATTATTATCCAAGCCTATAATAAAGGAGTGAAAACTCCTTTTTGGATATTCGCCGTATATAATGCCGTGTCCCGGTATTGTCGGAATGAATTGATTCCATGATCGTAAAAGATCCTTAGACGGGATGGAGATATCAAGCCTCAGGGTATTTATCTGGTTGTGAACGATTAGAGGATAAATTACAGATATTCCTCCCGTATCTATAGTTATTTGTGCCTGATTATCTATGATATTGATTTCATTTATTGAGAAGATGCCGTTTGCGTCAGTGCTTGAGGTTTTATCCGTATATTTGATGTTGATCGTACAATTTTTACACGGGACAGCGTCTTCATTGGATGAATTTATTAAAGAGATTTTACCCAGGATCTTTTCTATATATTTTGGATCCGGTTCAATTATATTGACGGCATCCTTTCTTATCATTATGGGCATTAACCCGAGGCTTTGGTTATCGGACCGTAACTCAAGAAACGTTTCTGTATTGGTTAGATCATCAATAAAAATTGGTTTTCTGTCCTGATTATTAAAAATAAAAGAAGCTCTGTTCTTATTGGTTTTTGAGAACAGCAATATCTCTCCCTCCTTAATATTTGCCGGAGGGATTATCATCAACGAATTAATCTTATTCTTTGTAAAAGTCGGAAGATCAACATTGATCAGATTTGATGATGTGGGTATTACAATGGACGATATATTGTTCTTGTCCTCTGTCATCTCTAACCAGATATTGGAATAGGCGGGCAAGGCCTTTAATCTTGCCACTCCGTCGGCTCCGGATATCGTCGTCCTGAACATGTTAAACTCAGGCATAAGAGCCGCCACACTGTCTAAACCGTAAGGGGTCACTAAAACGCCTTTTGATGTCTTTATATTTATATCTGAATTCAAGTACGATGCGTTTATATTATGGAGTTTTATTGTTACCGGCTGATTTATCTTTCTTTTTGATAATACCGACGGAGGCAAACCGCTCACTTTATTGTCTGTACCGATTGCTATTGGGACAAGATGATTGTGTGTAATGCCGGAAAAAACATAAGCCACTATGTATACCGGAGGCGATTCCCGTTCCATCTGATTGCCGAGTATAAAATTGAGTTCAAAATTGCCGTTTGTGCAGTCAACCATGCTGTAATCCAGCGGTTGTTCAGGGTTAATACCGCCGTTCGGTACGACGGGAAATAGATCCTGTGACGGCTGGTTTAGGTATGCACCGACCAGGATATTGAGATATCTTCTGTCTCCCAAAGAACAGAGACTTTGATTTCTGTTAGGGGCAATTACAGTTCCTGAGACATTATATGTATTGACCTCATAGCCCGGTATTTTGTTTATCTCGTTTAATTTGCTGTACCATTCCATAACCTGCTTTTCTATATTTTCATCTTTAGAAGAATATTGTCCCTGTTGTATCAATTGGTTTCTGCGGACAGAGAGGAAATCCTTAAAAGAGGTCCTCTGACTTTGGTCCTCGCCGTTTATATAGTTGAAATACTCTGCTATCAGATTATGATAAGCCGTTTTAGTCTCTTCCGGCATGTCTTTTTGATCGGAATTTTTATAAGCTATAGGTTTAAAGATTTCTCCGTCTATATTTATGTCGTTATTATAGACCGGTGTCTTATTGGTATATGACCTGAAAATAAAACCCGCGGCAAAAGCCAGCGTTATTATAATGATCCATTTTAACAATGACTTTGACATAGTTTCTTTTGATATCTTATCAGTATTATCGTAATATTAACAAGTATGGAAAACACAATTCGTAAACTGGCCGAAAAAATGGGGTTTAAAAACCCTATGATCACACTCCTTGCCGGTGATGCATCAACCAGAAAATATTACAGGGTGACATCTTTGGACAAGAGCCTAATCTTTATGAAGTGTGATCCGTTTAACAATGATGACGCCAACGTGAGATCTCTTGAAGCATATTCCGGGATGGGCATAAATGTACCTGAGGTATATGAACTGTTCCCGGAGTTAGGAGTGCTTGTACAGGAAGATATAGGCGACCTGCATCTTCAAAATATAAAGGACAAGGGACTTCTCAAAAAATATTATAAAGACGTTGTTGATATGCTCATTAAGTTCCAAAGACAGGCGCTAGCGCATGAGAAAAATGGAAAGAAAATATATCCAAACAGTATAAGTTTCACAAAAGAAAAGTTCATGTCTGAGCTTAATATGACCACGGAATTCTATATTGAAAAATTAAATAACAAAAAAATATCACATAACAAAAAAGATATACTGCAAAAGCTGTATACCGATATTGTGGACAGGATGATGCAGCAGCCGACCCTTTTACAGCATCGCGATTATCATTCAAGGAATCTTATGATATACAAAGATAGCGTCTATATGATAGATATACAGGACTCAAGGCAGGGCCCGTTTACATATGATATAGCATCGCTTGTGATAGATCCGTACATAGATCTGGACAATAAATTATACGAAGAAATGATCGGATCGTACTATGACGGTATAAAGGACGTTATTGGTTGCAGTCATAAAGAATATCTGAGATATTATGACCTCTGCTTTATCCAGAGAGGAATAAAAATACTCGGTACGTTTGCGTATCAGAAGACAGAAAAAGGGAATTCCGGGTATTTAAAGTACATTCCCATCAGCATAGAGAAATTAAAAAAAACATGTACCAGATTTCCTGAATGGCAAAAGACGGTGAATGAGGAAATATTAATATGAAAGCAGTAATCCTTTGTGCCGGATACGGAACAAGATTAAAACCTCTTACTGATATGGTGGCTAAACCCCTTGTAAAAATTCTGAGTATCCCTATTCTGGAATACACACTTAGCCTATTGGAACAAAGCGGGGTAAATGAGGTGTTTATTAACAGACATCATTTCCCGGAACAATTTGAGAAAATAAAAATTCCAAAGAACATGAAAATTGGGTTAAGCCTGGAAAAAAACATTTTGGGGACCCTTGGCGGAGTTTTATCTTTTGAGGAATATTTAAAAGAGGATGATTTTATAGTTATAAACGGCGATATTTTATTCAATATAGATATTGAAGATCTTATAAATAAACACAAGAGGAAAAAAAGTATAGCCACTATGGTGGTTAGAGAAAATGAGGGTAACGACACCCCGGTATTCGTTGACGATTTTTCTAATATCGTTTCTATAGGCGGAGATTCAGGGAATATATACAAGAAGTATATGTTCGCAGGCATTCATGTTATGAATCCCGAGTTCTTTAATGTTGTTAAAAAGAAAAACCCTCCAAGTTGGAAGGCCGACGGAGGGATAGAAAAGATAACTGAATTGGTAGAAGGGATATGGGCGGGTACCGATAATTACATAGATCCCGATTCAACCGTCTCTGCGCCGGTTTTTATGGGTAGGAACGTTAAGATAGAAAAAGAGGCTTTTGTAGGCCCCAACGTTATAATCGGAGACAACGTTACCATAAGTGAAAATACTCACGTAAAGGATTCACTGATACTGGATGATGTTCAAACTGAAAAGAACAAACATTTATACAGGACAATAGTATCAAACAGCTTTACGTATGAGGATAAAGAGTAGTTTAAAACGCCGGGAGCTTATCCCAGTATTCCTTCTTTCTCATATTCTCTAAAATAGATTCATCTATTCCACGTCTTATCCAGAAGTCGTTTTTCTTCTTAAATAGTCTCTCTCTTTGTCTCTGTCCTGTTACGTCAACGAGAGGTCTGAATTTGATTTTTATGAATGCCTCTTCGATTATCTGTTTAACTTCTATATCTTCGATTAATTCGGATTTTAACACTTCTTTATACGGTATAGCCGTGTCTTCGCCTATAATTACAACATTGTCATCGGAATGCAGATAGAGCTGTTCAGCAAGATTGATGGCGGCCATAATACAAGCCACGGTAGATATCCCGAATTTCTGGACCATGGGTTTTACCATTTTGGTATCTATCTTGAATTCGGAAGCTATTTTGCTGCCAAAATCTTCTATGCATTTCAATGTCTTTATGGCCTCGTCCTCTTCTATAGGCATTACATAATCTGTGGCCATTATGTTGTGTATATATGGGATAAAACCATAGCCCATTCCGTAAAGTTTATGAACGCCTTTCTTGTTATTATAAAAAGTTGAACAGGCTTCAGGTTCTACGACTATTGTCTTTGAATAGGGAAAATTCTTTTTTGCAGTACTTGAGGCGCCGGTTATTCCTCCGGAAGATGCCGAATATGCAATCACCACAGCCTTGCTGTTCCCTATGCCTTCCACAGCTTTGGAAATAGCCCTTCCCGTTATCTGTGCATGGTACGAATAGGAGATCGGAGATTGAAATTCAGAAACAAAATTTTCTTTTTTCTTATTTGAATCAATGATCCTTGTAACATCCAGGGTCTTAACACCTTCAAACTCTATTTTTGCCCCAAATTCCGTCGCCTTTTTAATCCAATACGGATAAGTCATCTGGGGAATGCGAAGAATACATTTTAATCCGAGTACAGAAGCCGCCCATGCATAACTCACTATTGCGCTATCCAGGGCGCAAACCTCTACGGTGTTATTCTTTATTTTTTTATTCTCTATCATGTATCTCAAATTAAAATATGCGACACCATCATAAGAGGATGAAGTGGGAAAAGAATCAGGAGTCATGACAATTATGTTTGCCTTGGTTCCTGTTATTTGACTTGGTACAATGACCTTTGAAATTTCACCGGAGGATCTTCTCCAGTTGATATTTAAAGATGGGTGAGTATTTTCGCTGAATAAGTCCTTATATGATATCTTTTCATATTTAGCCATGTTACACCTCCTGATGAATACGGTTTGACATCTAATAGTAATCCGTTAAAATAGAATAATATCCAATTTTGTATGAAATGTCAACAAAAGAAAAAACCGCTCAGGGCGATATATTTGACGCTCTATGAGCACTTCGGATGGCTAGACTGGTGGCCGGCAGATTCGGACTTTGAGGTCTGCGTGGGTGCTATACTTACGCAGAATACTGCCTGGAGTAACGTAGAAAAAGCAATCAATAACCTAAAAACAAAAAATATGATGAGCCCTGGGTCCATTAATTCAGCGTCTAGGGAAGACATTGCGCGACTCATAAAACCATCGGGATATTTTAATCAGAAGGCGGAATATCTTAAACAGTTCTGTACATTCCTGGTAAAAAATAGCCTCAATAAATTAAAAAAAATGAATATGATAAAGGCCAGAGATCAAATACTAAAAGTAAAAGGCATTGGAAAAGAAACGGCGGACAATATTTTGTTGTATGCCCTTAATTTTCCGATCTTTGTTATAGATGCCTACACAAAGAGAGTTTTTTCAAGAATAGGACTTGTAAAAGACGATATTATCTATGATGAGCTACAATCATTTTTCCATAAAAAACTTTTAACCGACATAGAGTTCTTTAAGGATTACCATGCCCAGATAGTAATGCTTGCAAAAACTTACTGCAAAAAAACTCCGGAATGTGAGAAGTGTCCACTACGACTAAAAAAGCTGTGTTGTTACTGTAAATAAATAAGTTGTTCTGTAGCAAATTATCACGGATCAATTATGAATTAGTCCCTGGTCAATTCCGAAGTTATATAGTCCAAAAGAGTGATTCCGGTTTCTGTAACCAACAATTTTCCGCTTTTTATCTTTAAAAGACCTTTTTCTACCAGAGGCAGATAATTTTTATCCTTTACCGGCGCCACATCTACACCGATATTTAAAAGCCTTAATCCAAGCATTATGTTCTCGTCATACTCCATCTTATTGTCCAATGACTCCTGCCCCTCACAGGAAATAGGATCGGCAATGTAAGAATCAACGTCTTTTGGGTGCCACCTTCGCAATTTCTCCTCTTTAATAAAAGAGTGAGCAGCGGCACCAATGCCCAGATATGATTTTCTCTCCCAATAGGCCATATTGTGTTTGCATCCCTTACCCTTCACGGCGTAGTTTGATACCTCATAATGGTCATATCCAAGAGCTGTCAACTCGTTATGGATGACCTTGAACATCTCATATACCAGGTCATCAGATGCGCACTCACCAGCCATCTCGTGGTTTTTAGGGAGTGTAAAAAGATAAAATGACACATGCTCCGGTTTTTTGTCCTTTATAAAGTCAATATCTTTTTTTAACTTTTTTATATCCTGTCCCGGAAGCCCAAACATAAAATCCAGGGACAGGTTTACCCCCTTGTCCTTTAATATTTTTATGTTACCAGATAGCATTTCAGCGTTGTATTCTCTGTTTATCCTTTTAAGTATGCCGGTATCTGTTGTCTGAACACCCAAACTGATCCTGTTAAAACCAAGATCGAATATTTTGCTGTTTCTCTCAATGTGTTCCGGATTTAATTCAACACTAAATTCCGTGTTTTTATCCATATATGGTGAAAGGACATCAATAATTAAGCGCAAATTATCAAGGCCTGATCCAGAGGATGTGCAAGTATGCCTGAAAAATGTTTTATTTCTTTTACAACAGCCTCTGTGTAAACCCTTTTTTTATCGTCAGAAACATTGGAAATGGAATAGAAATCACAGTAAGAGCATTTTTTCTTACAGAATGGCAAGTGTATGTATAAGTGCTTTATGTTTTCAGTCATATCGCATATAAAGTACCACTAAAAGGAAGAAATATGAAAATCAAAATACTTTCCAACGAACTTAATTCCGTAGTCGTAAAGAATCCGTCATCAGATGTAGTCAGCGTTCAAATTTGGGTTCGCTGCGGCTCAATATTTGAAAAAGAGGGGGAATACGGCGCATCTCATTTTATAGAGCACCTGCTATTTAAGGGGACAGAAAAATACGGCGTGGGAGAAATAGCAAAAGAGATGGAATCCCTTGGGGGCGATCTCAACGCTTTTACAGCCAAGGAATACACCTGTTACTATATAACGTTGCCGTCCATCCATCTTAAAAAGGGTCTTGCGACCTTAAAAGATCTTGTCTTTGGCCCGACCTTCATAAAGGAAGATATAGATTCTGAAAGAGAGGTCATAGTAGAGGAAATAAGACGCTATCAGGATATCCCGGGCAGTGTGGCATCAGAAAATTTCTTTGATATACATTTTAAGGGACACCCGTATAGCAGGCCTATCCTTGGTTTTGAGGACGTTATAAGGAATATAACAAGAGAAAAGATAGTAGATTATTATTCAAGATTCTATACAGCCTCTAATTCCCTTCTTGTGATCTGCGGTAATGTTTCCGAGCCTGATGTGTTCAGGATTGTTGATGAGTTATTCGGTGGATTAAAATCCATTGCACACAAAGAGACAAAGATACCTCTAGCGGAACAAAAGATCGGACAGTCCTGCAAGATCCACAATATGGACGTAAATGAACTTACGCTTATATTCGGATTTCCAATCCCGGGACTTATGCATGAAGATATTCCGTCGCTAGACATTCTTGGACTTGCCCTTGGACAGGGAGACAGCTCCCGTCTTGTAAAGACCCTAAGGGTGGAAAAAGGCATTGTAAGTTCCATCGGCTCGTACGCATATACCCCAAAATACGGCGGCACATTCAATATTTCGTTCACACTTGACGGCATGGCGGACAAGATTGACAAAAAAATAGAAAACGTCTTTGCCTCCATCCATGAAGAGATAGAAAAACTAAAGAATGATATTAGCGACGATGAAATAGAAAAGGCCAAGACCATCCTGTTGAGCGACAAGGTCTATGAAAGGGAAAAAGTGGAGACCCTTGCAAGTAAACTGGGCCATCTTATCTCAGTTACGGGTGGCGTTGAATTTGAGAAGACCTATTTTGACGGATTAAGGAAGACAAACAGGGCACAGATAATAAAAGTTATAGATAAATACATGAATCCTGCGAATATAAGCATATCCGTAGTGCTTCCAAAGAATGTAAAAATAGACGACAAAAAGCTATTGGATCTGTTCAATAATAATTTTAAGGCAGGTAATAAAAAACAGACATCATCAAAGGAAAAAACACTCAGATACAGGAGCAAGGTCTCCGTTGTGGACAGTATTACAGGGGACAACGACTATGATTTTGGTTCAAATATTGCCATAGAAAAACCGGAACTGATCAAGCACAAGTCCGGTGCAAAGATAATTATGAGAAAAATGACTTCAACTCCCCTTGTATCCATAAAAATACTGATGCCGGGCGGGGTACTTTTTGAGGATGAAACGACCAACGGTCTTTCAAACCTTGTTGCAAGGACCATAGCCTTTGGCGCGGAGAATCTTTCTTTTTCAGATATTGCCAACATAGTAGATAGCACGGCGTCCAATCTTACGGCTTTCAGCGGCAGGAATACCATAGGTTTTAGCGCGGATTTTATGAAACCGTTTTTTAAGGACATGCTGGATATCACAGCCAAGATAATACTCAAACCCAAATTCAAACAGGAATTCTTTGATACGGAAAAGAAGATAATAGAGGATGAAATAAAGTCGGCAGAGGATAATCTTGGTCATTATGCGAGACTTCTTCTTCTTAAAACGATGTATAGGAAATATCCGTACAGGTTCGACCTGCTCGGTACTATAGAGAACGTGAGAAGATTTAAAAGGGCAGACGCGATGGCTTTTTATAAGAAACTCCTCGCACCTGACAGGATGATCTTTTCTGTTACCGGGGATTTTGATAAAAAAGAGTTCATGGAATGGGTTGATGAGCTTTTATCCAAGATAGATAACCCAAAAGAGAAAATAGAGACGCTGGAGCAGGAACCCGAACAGACAGAGAACAGGATCACTAAGTTCCAGAAAGAGACCAAACAGGCCCATATCTTTGTGGCGTATAAGACCTGCGGACTAAGATCCAAAGATAAATATGTACTTAGTGTTATAGATTCCATCTTTGGCGGACAGAGTGGAAGACTTTTTCTTGATCTTAGGGACAAACAAAGTCTTGCATACACGGTAGCACCCATAGAATTGTACGGTCCGGACACAGGATATTTTGGCGTATATATTGCCAGCGAGAATAATAAAGCAGACAAGGCAATAGAAGAAATAAGGAAGCAATTCAAAAAGCTCAGGGATGAAAATACAATAAAGGAAGAAATAGAGAGGGCAAAGAACTTTGTTATAGGCAGGAACGCGATTTCTATGCAGTCTTTCTCTGAGCAGGCTACGACGATGGGCTTTGATGAGATGTTTGGCGACGGTTACATGACTATGCTCAATTATTCGGAGAGTATCCTCTCTGTTACGGATAAGGATATAGCCCGAATCGCTAAAAAATATTTCAAAGATAGGGCAGAAAATATTTCTATAGTTTCCTCTTGACGTTTGACAAACATCAAATAATGTGATATAATGTAATAATGAAGGTTTCTATCATAAAAAGGCCGGAAGCCTTTTTTAGTGAGCTTCTTGAGGTCGCTATAAAGAACCAGAAACTCAGGATATCAGATAGCGCAAAGGTATATCTAATCGACCTGCTATCCAGGAATGTCAGCAACAATGAGCTTATAGGGAACAACCCCAGATGTCCTTATGCAGACAAGCCAATATCCATCGTATTCCAGCAATCACTTATAGAACCAATAAACCAAAGAAGAGAAATGCTTAAATATGTAGGCGATTACTCCTTATATATAGGCGGATATTTTAATGAGAGTCTGAATAACAAGATAATAGACGTTGATTATTATATATCGATTGGCGGCCAGGCTTTTGGCAATCTGTCAAAGATAACAAAATCTTCGCAAACTGCGTCACTGTACTATGAGATATTCAATAAATTTGCCAATCTTGTGGACATCTTTATGGAGATAAGTTTTGATACCTTTATAACAAGGGCGGAGGATCTTATCAGGCTGTACGACAGGTGGCTTCAGACCGGAAGTAATGTGTTAGAGAGGAAATTAATGGAAAAAGGCATAATAACCGTGGACAAGAAGCTAAAGCCGGCCTGATCTTCTAACTGTCTCTATGAATTACTGTCCCTTTTCCAGCACTCCTACCAGCATTTTTAATTCATTTATCTGGTCTTTTAACTGGATTATCAATCCGTCCTGTATCTTTATCACTTTTTCTTTTTCTTCAAGTAATTCCCGGTTTAATGCGTCGGCGGTATCAATTGACCTCTGGGCAAAATCTATTACATCATCTATGTTCATAGAACTTTTTTTACCGGCAACACCACTTTCTTCTATTTCATAATCGGCATCATCATCCATAATAAAATATTTACCGTTTTCTATTTTATGCTCCAATGTCTTGTTCTTTATTTTCCTTCGGATAGTTGAAATACTAATTCCGTTCTTTAAGGAATACTTGGTTATTGGCAGCCAGTTCGACATCACACCACCTCTTGAATTATTCTATTCATAATTATACAATCTTAGCATACTTTATGGTACAGATTTAAAGATGTTTCTTTTATTACTCATAATCAGCGCTCTATCCAATGCATCAATGCTTGATGTAGATAAGCCGTGGGATAACCAGATTGATATAGTCGGGACTCCATACGGGACAGATGACGAAAAAACACAAAAAACGGATGCGGATACATTAAAAGAAGTTTTAAAAGATCCCGATAATATTATATCGAACACATTTAAAATACCAAAGGGGCTTGCAGACAGGGTCCGGTTTTGGGCCCAGATATATGCAATATATCCGTCAACTGTTGTGGTAATACACGACAGGGATGACCTTTCAATCATCTATAAGATAGTGGATGCCGCTGCCATGGCTTACGATCCCAAAGTGAGCAGCGTCACAAGGGAAATGAGATTTAGGAAAAAAATAACAGAGGAAAAAGATGCCATTAAAAAAATATTGGTAAAGATATCAAAGATGGGAGGTGTTAAATATTTTTCCCCAAAGACACAGGAAGAAAAAAGAATAACAAAAATAGTAAAATTAAAAATGACGAACGATGAATCAAAACACGCAGATGAGAACATAAGGACCCAGGACGGACAAAAGGACAACATAATAAAAGGCATAAAAAGCTCATCAAGGTATCTTCCTATAATAGAAGATATCTTTAGAGAGAATAATCTCCCCTGGGAACTTACAAGGCTTCCGTTCGTGGAGTCGTCTTTTGAAATACGTGCAGGCTCCAAAGTGGGTGCAAAAGGCATATGGCAGATAATAGATAAGACCGGGAAAAAATTCATGGGGACGGATCCTGTCTATGATGAGCGCTATTCTCCTTTTAAAGCCAGCGCCGTCGCCGCGGAATTGTTAAAAGAAAATTATGTGTCTCTTGGTTCCTGGCCACTGGCTGTTACTGCCTATAATCATGGGCCCGGTGGACTGAAAAAAGCCGTAAATAAACTGAAGACAAAGGATATATCAAGGATCGTGTCTGAATATGAAACAGCAAGATTCGGTTTTGCCTCCCAGAATTTTTATTCGGAATTTTTAGCCGCTCTTTATGTTACGGTCTACAGCGAAAGGTTATTCGGTAATATAGAAAAAGAGCCTCC
>JAPLFT010000132.1 GCA_026390535.1 Pseudomonadota bacterium | reverse complement strand
GCCGTACTACTGTTTGGACATAGTGGACGCCATAAGAAACTGACTCTTAAACAGTCAGTTGAGTGTTTGAATCACTCTGAGGACATTCTATTTTGAAGCTAATTTAATAACTTCTTCCCCAACTGATGAGTATTAATAGATACTTTCGATTTTCTCCTAGTTGATATAGAAAATGCTGTAAACGCTAAGTTTCTTCTAAACAATCTTCTGGCGATGGGTGCTGTTGTTGTAATTACTTGCAGGATAATAGAGCATGATAGGTTTTTGAAGGGTTTTTCACGAAGGGGTTTTATTCAGATCAAGCAATATGAAGATGAACTGCCTCAAGCACTTCACAAATACGTAGTAAACTTCTATCAAGACTCTAGTATATATGAGCAAGAGCTTCAGATTGAGAATTTAAGACATCTGGTATCAAGTAGATTAGATTGTTCTAAAGATCTGAGATTAATTTGTCAAGATCCATTGACTATGAGAATGTTGTTTGAAGTTTATCATCCCGATAAAATCCCAGAGAATATAAACATAAGGTTGTTATTTGATCAGTATTGGAATCATAAGGTTATTTGTGACGAGGATAGAAATCCATTTGATAGTGGTTCAGGTGTTCTAGGGTCCTTCGCAAAATTGAAAGATGACCTATGTATGAATGTGGCATTTAGGATGTTTTGTGAAGGGAGTTTGTTATATTCTCTATCTTCTGCTGAATTGTCTTCTGAATACCTAGACCCCATAAATAGCCTTATTTCAGAGGGAGTATTTAGATCCAATCAGTTTGGTGAATCATCTGCAACCGAAGGGATCACAGTTGAATTTTTTCATCAAACATTCTTTGAGTATTCGGCAGCCCGATACATAAAAGCTCAAATGAGTGATAAGAAACATAGAATCACATATAAGATGTTAGAACACATTTTTAGCAATATCGATGATCACTTTAGAATTCCTATACTGGAACAGTTAGCTATCATTGATAAGGATGCCCGTAATATCATCTTAGATAAATTGTTGCATAGTAAAAATACAATCATAGGCAAGATTGCTGCAAATATCTATGCTAAACTGTTACCCTATGAGATCAACGAAAAATATTTAGAATTATTTATGAAACAGGATAAGGATGTTATTGCCGAATTAATTCACCTTACACAAGATTTTCCATCAGGACGTATAGATAATATATTGGCAATATATACTTGCTTTTGGGAAAGAGATTGGAATATAAAAGCAAAAATACTTAATGCTGCTATTGGAGTTTCTATGCAATATCCTCATGAGATACTTGTATGGCTGCAAAATATGTCCATAGTTTCATTTATTAACCAGATGGATAATAAAATAAAGGGATCAATCATTGATAAGCATCTTCTACCAATTCTTATAAACATTCTTTTGACTGATAGTAATTGGGTTTTGATCCAACTAGAAGATATATATAAAAGTAATTGTAGAATTACCAAAGGATTGGCAAATATAATTAATCAAATATCACAAAACATAAAAGTTTTCAATCAAGAAAGCCTTCTTGATTGGATAAATACTATTTTACCAGAGATTCATAGCTGGGAAGAAAGAGAATCATTTGCTAGGCTCTATAATTCATTGTCTGATGACACCATTATTAAGAACTGTGATTATATTTTTGACCTTTTAATTAACGGAAATCAAATGGTAAGGACAACGATGGCAACTTTAATTCGTGTTATTCTTTGTGATCGATCAGACCATCCCGAACAGGTATTCGATATTTACTTTGAGAAGATGATGTCGTACCTATCACCTGTTGAATATCCGTTGAATATAACGATTCGGATTCTGCATCTTATTTGCCAGGATTTGCTCAAAACCAAGAATAGTCGCTTGATAGAACAGTTAAAGATCAAACTATCACAATCATCAACAGAATTTAAGTTAAATATAGTTGATGTATTTAACAAAGCAGGCATAATATTTGAGGCAGAATTTATTGACTTGCCCCGTTTTACCAGAAACTATTCTTACATTAAGATATTTTGACCATATATCTAGTTCTGAATTAAAACACCTTTCCAGTTTAGCAACACATATTAAACCAGAGGTTCAGATCGCTATTCTTAAGCTTTTTGCAGATACCATATTAAAAAATATCGCTAAAGAGGATGATATTTGCGGTTTCATCAATGATGTAGTTTTATTGATTTCCCGGAGTAGAAAGGATGGAAATGATAATGTTGCGAAAGCTGTATTGGAGTGTCTAATTCTTAATGACATTTCAAACTATCATCAGCAAGCATTGGATATAGCATTGAATTACACAAAATTAAAATCCGGCGTTCGAAAAGAGATAGCTCAATTATTGTGTAAATTATTTCCCGAACTTGATTTAACACGTCAAGAAACTGCATTGAATACTATATTTGAGTTGTCTCAGACA
>JAPLFT010000291.1 GCA_026390535.1 Pseudomonadota bacterium | reverse complement strand
AATAAGCTTGTTATCGTAGGTATTACGTCAGAGAAGGATAAGGAAAAAGTCAAAAAATTCGTCACAAATAATAAATTGACTTTTCCAATACTTGCGGAAGGGGTCAAGACATTTAAGGACTATCTTGTTACTCAGTTGCCGACAGTGTTATTTATTACAAAAGAGGGCAACGTATGCTCTGCACATTTCGGGGTAGTCACTTATGACGAAGCCAAGTTTGATGCCGAAATAACAGGCTTCATGACAGGAACAACTCCGAAAAAGTAAGTGGTCTGTTATCTGTGTAGGAACGATTTTTACAGTTCCTACACAATACAATTCACAATTAATCCCATAGTTTGACAGATTGCCTATCTCTGCTAAGGACAACCAGATTTTCTTTATTGTGGCGAAAAGTGTCTGCAATATCATAGGATAAAAATTCGTATTCATTGTATCCTACTCCAGTATAATAAAATTGCTCATATTCCAGATATTTTGTGCGCATAGTTTGCTCAACTTGGTAAATATCTTGACCACCAAGTAAAGCTTTTATACCGCTGTTGACACATTCACCAAAATTATCACTAAGTGGTGGAGAACTGAAGAATCGAAACACATCTTGGTAACCAAGAAAAGCTAATCCCCCTTCGTCAATACATGCTTGACGTAGTATTAGACCTGATAAACAACAGGTGGTGAATACAATCTTGTTTTTTAACAACTTTACATTTTGAGTGTCAATAAACCACTTCAGTGTATGCTCACCATCTTTCAATTCGCTTCTTTGAATAAACCGATCATCCGATCCGTGACCATAAAATAGAAAAAGTCCATTATTGAGATGATCATTTTCCAACTCTCGCATTATTCGGTCCCGATTGGCTTTATTTCCAGACAGGTCTACGACATCTAATCCTTTCTTTCTCAATAGTGGTATTATTTTCCCACCCCATTTGGATGTTACACGAGTAGCATCATCAAAGCATGGTCTGATAACAAAAGCTTTCATCTTATATTCTCCAAATTACGTCGGGTTACAAACTTCTCAATATTCCTTTTATGTCGTTTTCCGAATTCTGTGTTTTTCTGTATCTCCTCTAATAACTGCTTTGGAGAATATGAATTCTGACCTTCAAATATCATAGGTTTACGGCGTTCTTCAAACGACAATTTGCTGATCCACGTATCAAGTTCTGCCACAACCGGGTCTTTTAGACGGGCGGCACGATCTACAATATCCAAAAATCCCGCTAAATCGTTTATTGGTTTTTCTATATAATCAAATACATGCAAATGAGCTGCCTTAACTGCGTTTTCTTTGTCTGCATAGGCTGTCAGTATAATAACGGGTATTTCAGAAGCTGAACGTATTTTAGTCAGGAATTCGATACCATCCATGACGGGCATCTTAATATCCAAAATTATTACATCATATTCATTTTTTCCAAACCTCTCTATACCTTCTTGCCCATTTTCTGCTAGATCAACTTCATATCCTCTTCTTACCAAGCGGCTTTGTATACGCTCAGTGGTATCTACCTCATCATCTACTATTAAAACTCGTAATGGCATATTCTTTCTAACCTCCAATATTTAATCCTTATTTTGGGAAAATTATTATAAAATTTGTACCTTCACCTAATTGGTTTTCAAGCTTTATGACTCCATTAAAACTCTCTACTATTTCTTTTACAATACTTAATCCAAGTCCCACACCATATTCTTTTGTTGAAAAAAATGGATCAAATATCTTTGTAATGTTTTTATCCGTAATACCAGCACCATTGTCACTAAAAGAGATCACAACACTGTCGTTAGTATCATAGGTAATTACTTTTATTACACCATCTTCACACTTATCTAAGGCATCTCGAGAGTTAGTGATTAGATTAATGAATACCTGTTTTAGTTTTCCTGCATCTGCTAATATTGGTGATACGCTCAATAAACCATCTAGGTTTACTTTGATATGCCAGGTATCCAATTGCCGTCTGAAAAGCATGAATGAGTCACGAATAACTACGTTAATATCAGCTGGTTCCAATTTTGTAGGTCGATCCTTAGCTATATCTCGCAACTGCGCCACAATATAATAACTAATCCAGTCAATTACTTCTTTAACACGTGTCATATCCTGACGTAATTTTTCTATTGGATAGCTTCCTTTTTCTTCAAGATCAATCAGAATGTCTTGTGCTATGACTGTAATAAAATTGAGAGGATTATTGATTTCATGTGCAACTGCTGCTGCTAATTGCCCAATTGAGGCTAATTGACGAGTACGTAAAAGTTCCGCATGATATTTTTTTTCTTTTTCTTCCGCTGCTCGTGCTATTCTTTCATCTCGAATCAGTATAGCCGCTCGTTCTCCTAATAAATTCAATAACTCATTCACATTCTCATCAAAGAATTCTTGACGGAGCTTGGAATGTATTGCTAATACCCCTTGCATTTCACCAGCAAACTCCAACGGAAAACACCCAATAGATTTTTGTTGTTTCAATATCTCAATGGCATCTGGATTTATAGCTTGTCGTTCGTGCATTTTTTGAAGACTCTCATCTTCATTCGCTTTAGGGTGAATTTGTGGTTTTTTGGTGCGAATTGCAGAAGCGCTTAACGAATCCGGGTCATCAAGCGATATAATATTGGTAACTGCTGTATAGACATCCCCTTTCCCTGGACCCATACGTAACTCGTTTCCCTCAAGGAATCTTATATATGCAGACGTAGCACCACTGAATTCCATGATTTTTTCTATAATAATATTCAGCGATTTTTCACGATCAGATGCAGATATAATCTTGGTATTTACAGCATCAAGTTGATCTAATCGAATAATAGCATGACGGTCCGACGTATCTCTTATATCTGGTAAGCCCAATTGCTTTAACAGTCCACTGATAGATTTAATGATATAATCAATCTTTTTAATTGATTCAAGTTGAATTAATTTTTTAGAATTTTGGTTGTCAATGGATAGCTTTCCGATCAATCTATTCTCATCCAAAATCGGAATTTCTATCCATTCTTTATTTTCACCTATTATATCAGTCCATGAACACTTGCCAAAATCCCCATGGTAAATAATAGGTTCTTTCTTCACAATACAAGAATCATAGCTGTATCGATCTGTGTTGATAAAGAACTCTAATGATTCAAACCGACCCGGAGTACCACCAACTTCCTTGAGTCCATAAAGACGAGTACCATCAAGAGAAACTCCATAAAGTCTAACCCGATCGTAACCATGCTTTTGAATTGCCTTTAATGAGGATTCTAGATCCTTTTGAATGTCTTTGATCCTTTTTTTTCGAGGAAGCATATTACTGAGTATTCGAGTTGCTTCGTCAGCATACAGTTTTACTTCGTTAAAATCAAATCCCTTCTCTTGCATGAGTTCATTTTTATTGTCTAAATCTACTCGAAGAATTCCCAAAACTGCATTGTCAGCTATCAATGGAAATAACGCCCATTGATCAAATAAGGGCAATCCAATTGACTTACCTAATTCATCTTTGATATT
>JAPLFT010000187.1 GCA_026390535.1 Pseudomonadota bacterium | reverse complement strand
TACAACGGATGACGATATTACGGATGATGATTCCGACGTTAATGATACTGCAAATTAGTGTTACTTGAGTTCGTAGATAACCTCATCCGGTCTTACCATACCGAGTTTTGTCCTTGCATATATTTCCAGGAGTCGAGGATTGTTGTGCACCTCTTTTAACTTTGCCTCCTGTTCCTTGTTTTCTTCTTTTAGTGCCGTTATCTCCTTTTTGACCTTTCTTATTTCGTTATTAATTTTGAAAATATACCTTACACCGCTACTTGATATAATAGAGTGAGCTAAAAATATGCTAACGATTATCAACGCATATTTTACTTTCATATAGCCGCTTAGATTTGAATCCATTGATTAAATCTTAACAGATATATATTGTTTATCAATAACACAATATGTGCTATAGCATGCCATTGAAGAGAGGGTGAGTATGGCTTTGCTTATTGATGGGAAAAAAATCGCTCAGGATATGGTCGGTGAGATAAAGGCCGAATCTGAAAAACTCGGTATAAAGCCGGGTCTTGTTGTTATCCTTGTAGGTGAAGATCCTGCGTCTGCCGTTTATGTCAGGAATAAGGAAAAAGATTGCGAAAAAGCCGGGTTTTATCACAAGACATACAGACTTGCTGCAAGTACCACTCAGGATGAGCTGTTGCTGGTTATAAAGGATATAGAAAAGGATTGCAACGTCCACGGGCTCATAGTTCAGCTCCCGCTACCCAAACATATTAACGAAGAGATAATAATAAACGCTATACCTGAAAATAAGGATGCAGATTGCTTTAATCCAAGCAATGTCGGCAGGTTGATGACCAAGAAAAAGGGGGATAGTCCTTTGCTGATTGCCCCATGTACTCCGGCAGGTATTGTTGAACTACTGGATAGATATAATATTTCCATTGCAGGAAAAAACGTCGCTATAGTCGGTAGAAGCAATATTGTAGGGAAACCGATGGCGCTGATGATGCTTAACAGGGATGCAACAGTTACCATCTGTCACTCAAAGACAAAAAACCTTGGCGAAGTATTAAAACAGGCCGATATAGTTATAACCGCTGTAGGCGTTGCAAAATTGATAAAAAAAGAAATGTTAAAGGATAATTGTGTAGTAATAGATGTTGGAATGAACAGACTTAAAACAGGAGAGCTTGTGGGAGATGTGGATTTTGAAGATGTAAAATGTAAGGTTTATGCGATAACCCCAGTGCCTGGCGGTGTTGGACCGATGACAAGGGCAATGCTTTTAAAGAATACACTTATGATGGCTAAGAGGCAAAAAGGCTGTGAGTAAATTATCGGAAAATCTTGGTAACGGTAAAAAAGTCATAACGGCGGAATTATGTCCTCCCAAGGGAAATGATTTCTCTGATTTTATAAAAAATGCAGAGGCTGTCAGGGACTATGTTACTGCATTCAATGTTACAGATAATCAACGTTCTGTAATGAGGGTAAGCCCTCTTGTGGCCTCTAAAATTCTTCTTGAACACGGACATGAACCTATATATCAAATGACCTGCAGGGACAGGAACAGGCTCGCCATACAATCCGATCTATTGGGTGCTTCCGCCTTTGGTATAGAAAATGTTCTGGCTTTGACCGGGGACCATGTGATCTCCGGGGATTATCGCCCGGCAAAACCGGTATTTGATCTTGATGCAGTGCAGCTTCTTTACACTATAACTACATTAACTCATGGAATA
>JAPLFT010000154.1 GCA_026390535.1 Pseudomonadota bacterium | reverse complement strand
TCCTGGATGGTCTTGCAAAGGCAACAAGGGACATGTCTAATATCATAAAGGGTTTAATTATATAATAGAATAAATAAACCTATTATCATGCTGCAGAGTGAAAGCATAAAATATTTGTTCGGCAGCTTTTTGTCCCTCCAGTGTTCATATATTGATGCATAAAAAGGTGCAAGACTTCCAAGTGCGGCTATTATAGACGGATGTCCTATCTTTGATATGGCATATAGATAAAAATAAAGGGCAAGGAATGTTCCGATAAACGCTGAGAAAATGATACTGGATTTCATCTTTACTGACAGATCCGTAATACCGAATTTTACACCCTTAAAATAATTCAGTATCCCAAGCAAAAATAATGCCGGAATGACCCTGTAAAGATTTGCCGTCATGGAACTCATTTCAGGTGCTACCATGAAGGCTTTCTTGGTAAATACAACGCCCAATGCCTCTATGTTTATACCTATAAGTGCAAGAAGTGCCACCTTTATAGAGACTGTACCTCTCCTGTGTCTTTCCAATGCCATAAATACCAGACATAATATCAGGAATAAAAGGCCGATTGTTTTATTCCACGATAAGGTCTTGTGAAGAATAAAATAGGAATAAACGGCTATTATGGATGGTTCAAATGCAGACAACATAAGTGTTCTTGCCGGACCGTTCTTTGAGAATGAATAAAAGATAAAGAGATCGGCAAGGGCAAAACCTAAAAACCCACTTAACAATAACCAGCCTAGTGTCCCAGGCGGAGGCAGGATGCGACCTATAAAGAGTGCGGAAATAAAAAAACAGACGAAAGCAAAGATACTTTTATACATGTTGAATCTGAATACTGTGATCTTGTCTACTATCTTTGCATAGAACTGTGTGGCTATGGCCCACAAAAATGAAGATACAAGTACTGCAATATATGCGCTCATTGATGCCGCCTTTTAAGATGTCAGAACTCTAGTTGGTCGTCTTTTTTTGTTGATTTTTCTTACTTTCAGATATTATCAACTTAAATATCTTTTTAGTGAATTCCTGACTTAATAATCTGATCTTTCCCGATCTCTTCAATACCTTTTCAATTATCTCTTTTTCCCTGCCTGTATCCGTTGTTTTTCTCTTTAACTTTCTGGTCCTCATGGCAAGTTTGAACCTCTTTTCAAGAAGGTTCAGTATCTCTACGTCGATCTTATCTATTTTTCCTCTTATTTCTTTTAATCCGGATGACATCTGTTTACCTCACGACCCTTGGAACCTTTTGTTCCAGCATCATAAGATCGGCAATTGCTATAGCGCTTACAGCCTCTATTATTACCGGGATCCTCACAGCAAAACAGGTATCATGACGGCCCTGTATGAATATCTTTTCAGATTTTCCCGTCTTAAGATTTATGGTTTCCTGTTGTTTGGCAATGCTTGCCGATGGACGCACAGCTATCCTGAAAATAACTTCATTACCATTAGTGATACCACCGTTTATCCCACCGGAATTATTCGTCTTTGTTTTTCCGTTCCTATCTATTATTCTATCATTGTACTCAGAGCCTAAAAGCTCTGCGGATCTGAAACCTGTTCCAAACTCAATGCCTTTTATCCCCGGTATGGCAAACACTATATGACTGATGACCGATTCTACCGAGTCAAAGAATGGTTCACCAAGTCCTGTCGGTAACTTATTTATTCTGCACTCTACTACTCCACCGATCGAATCTTTGTTTGTATAAGTCTTTTTTATTTCCTGTTCTATTTTTTTATTTCCACCGGCTTCTATGAGCCTTGCGTCTATTTTTATGTTCCCAAGTATTTTTTTTGCTATTGTACCTGCAGCAACAAGCCCCGCCGTCAGACGTCCGGAAAGGTGCCCTCCTCCCCTATAGTCATTAAATCCCCCAAACTTAATGTTCGCCGTAAAATCAGCATGACCGGGTCTTGGTGTATCTGTTAGAGCCTCGTAATCCTTGGATCTAACATCCTGATTTTCAAAGATGATTAATATTGGAGCTCCAGTTGTTATTCCGTTGAATACTCCGCTTCTTATATCCGGAATATCACACTCTTTTCTTGCTGTAGTGCCGATAATGCCAGGATTTCTTCTTGCCATATCTTTTTTAAGATCGGAATGGACAAGCTTTAATCCAGCCGGCACACCGTCTATTAAAACACCCACACAGTTGCCGTGTGATTCTCCAAATATGCTTACTCTGAATATTCTTCCAAAGGTATTCATGATCCCCTCAATCGGCTTTTATTATACTATCAAGGTCCACAAAAAAACCAGGATATGATTTGGAAACACATGAGGCATCATTTATTTTGATACCCTGTTTGGAGCCAATTCCGGCAATTGCACAGGCCATAGCAATCCTGTGGTCGTTATGTGAATTGACTTCTCCTCCCTTCAATATTTTGCCATCTATTTCCATTTTGTTTCCAGATATCTTTATCTTTGCTCCAAGTTTTGTAAATTCACTCTGCAAGGCAAGACCCCTATCACTTTCTTTGTGTTTTAATCTTTCTACACCGGAAATAACGCTCTTGCCTTTGCAACAACATATAAGTGCAACAAGCGGGGCAAACAGGTCCGGACAATCCTCCGCATCAAAGGCAAATCCTTCCAAGTCGTTTTTATATACCTCAACGTTATCGTATCCAATCTTTACTCCTGCGCCGCAAAGCCTCAGGGCATCTATTATCCTTTTATCCGCCTGAAGAGAGGAATGATGATCAAGATTATTGACCCTGACACATCCCCCTACAGCACCTGCAATGAGTAAGAATGAGGCACCCGACCAGTCTCCCTCAACAGAGTAATTTATCGTTTTATACTTTTGATTTCCCTTTATTCTGAAATATTCAAAAGAAT
>JAPLFT010000048.1 GCA_026390535.1 Pseudomonadota bacterium | reverse complement strand
AGCTTCCTGTTCAACTCCCTCCGGATGGCAGATACTTCGCGGTTTTTAATGATAATCAACGGAAACAAATGAAAGTTAGTTTAGATGATATTACTATAAATATGCTATTATATTTCTGTCCCAGTGATGAAAAGAATACGATAAGGAATTTCCTCAAGGGGCAAACAGCCACAGAGGCTCTTGGGTTTTGTATTGGGGGAGCGACTGTAATGGGAGATCAGGTCTCTACGAATGTGTTACAAATGGCAGACGGTGATACCTGTTCAAAAAAATAAAGAGGAGTACGTCTTATGGGAAACACTAAAACTCTTTTGATATCTGTTATTTTAACGGGGTTTGCGATACTCCTGGGATATACGTACATACAACAAAAAGAGGCCGAGCTCTCAAGGGATCTTGGAGAAACCGTGGATGTCCTTGTGGTAACAAAAAACATAACGGAGTACAGTCCCATAGATGAGGGGGTGGTAAACAAAAAACCAATCCCCAAAAAGTTTGTACAGCCTAATGCCGTAAAAGATATTGCAGATATTAAAGATACGGTAGCAGCTGTTCCGTTGGCTGTAGGTGAAACGATTACGACGAACAAGTTGTTGTTTTTAGGGGTTAAGACGGGTCTTGCCCCAATGATATCAAACGGGAAACGCGCCATAGCAATAAGAGCTACCAGCCTGAACAGCGTAGCCAATCTTATAAAACCCGGAGACAGAATAGATATATTGGCGGTTCAGGCAATTGCCGAGAATAATCTGACCACCAACAAAGTCTCTACGATACTTCAGGACGTTTTTGTACTTTCTGCCGGAGAAAGTGTGTATACTCAGCCCCCAAGATTTGTGCCGGCGGGCAAGGGTGATTTCAGATGTGTGCAAAAGATCGGTATAGATAATCCGACACAGTTTAATAACCTGACTATAGAGGTAACGCCCAAAGAAGCTCAAAAGATTGTTGCTTTGTCGGGTGCAGAATTGTTTTATACGCTCAGAAATCCTAACGACAGGAGCAACGATATAATAACATCTACAACGGACAGGGAGATATTTGGTATTGAAAAGTGAAACCATTAAAAGATTGATCAGATTACTTGTGCTGTGCAGCGCTGTCACGACGGTACTTTTGTGTCCACGGTTTGTGTATACACAGGACAAAGCTGCACAAACTCCTACCCAGGATCAACCCGCTAATGCAACTCCTGAGCCGCAACCGGCAGTACCTCCACTGGCAGCAGCACCACCGGCCGAACCATCATCGACAGCTGCTACTGCAACATTGGATGGTACACAGACAAAAGCAGCTCCCACTATTTTAAAGGGAAATAAAAAGGCCAAAAATGCAATTAGTAAAAAGAAATTAAAAAAACATCAAAAAGTAAAATACAGGGACCTAAATGTTGTAATGGGGATCAGAAAAGAAGTATATTTTGATTTTCCGGTCAGTACTACCAATCCTCCTTTTGCAACCAATAAAAATGTTTTCGATATAAAACTGGAGAAAAAAGAACAAAATCCAAAACTTGAAAAAGACAGGGTCGTTCTTACTGCTCGTAGTGAAGGTGTAACGGATCTATGGGTGTATGATGACAAAGATATATTGAAATTTGTTTATAACGTCACAGTTACACGTCAGAATCTAAAAAGGGTTTTAGGTTTTTTAAAACAGGAATTTAAGAACATAGAAGGTCTAAAAATGTATATAAGGGAACAGCTTATAGTCCTGGACGGTGAGATACTGCTCCCGGAGGATATAGCCAGGATACATCAGGTAATAACCGGTTTTGAAAATGTTTTTAAAATACAGTTCAAATTGAATCCGTCGCTGTATAATATAATAGCCGAAAAAATGGAAAAAGAGATCGGGCTTCCCGACGTTCATGTAGAGGTAATAAATCAAAGATTCGTTATAAAGGGGAATGTAAAGAGTCGGGATGAATTTGACTATGTGAGTTATAAAGCGGCTCTTTATCTTCCTAAATATTTTTATATTCCGGCATACGGCGATCCCACTAATGCCGGTGATCTTGTAGCTCCGGCGGAAGAATTCAGGGATCAGCCGATAATAAACTATTTTCTGACCATAGCTATACCTGAGACGCCTATCAATAAAGTTATTAAGATCGTCGTATATTTTGTGGAATTGGCCAAAGGATTCCAGAACGATTTTGGCTTTACGTGGGCGCCATCGCTGGATACGACCAATTCTAAAATGAACCTAACTTACTCTACCAACTCAAAGGATTCAAGCGGGAATGAAATCCAGCCGTTTGTAGGGACCATTACAGGGATAATAAATAACTTTATACCCAAGCTTAAAGATGCGGTGGATCATAAAAGGGGAAGGGTAATTCAATCCGCGGCGATATCAGTAGAGGATGGAGGCAAGGAAGGAGGAACAATTCAAAAAATGACCAGTTATCCTTACCTTATAACGGCACCTAACAGCGCTCCTACAACGCAATTTGCAAAGGTCGGGATAGGCGTGGGTTTAACACCTACGATCCTTGGAAATAAGGCAACATCCGCTGATATTAATCTGGGGATCAAGATAACCGTGTCCCAGGTAGTATCCATGTCGACGATTGGAGTTCCCGTCTCATCGGAAAACTCGGTATCCACATATGTTAATATGAAATCGGACGAGACGGCCGCTATAGGAGGGATAGTTAATAACATATCCAGCAGAAGTTATGGTAACGGCGGAGCAGACGATAATATAATAATAAATCTTTCGCGATCCAAGAGTTTTCAAAAAGATAAATCACAATTCGTTGTTTTCATAACTCCAACCATATTAAAATCTACAAGCGAAGGCAGCGAAGATGCTAAAGAAAAGTTCAGGATAAGGTAATACAACATGGAAGGTATAAACAGATCATATTTGATAGCAGTCCTGGGCGGAAAAGGAGGCGTAGGAAAAAGCCTTATTTCGACAAATCTGGCCAGATCTTTTTTACGGGATACAAAGAGACCTGTTCTTTTAATAGATGCTGATCCTGATACATGTGGAGATCAGGGAATAATGCTTGGTCTTAAATCAAAAAGAACAATCGCAGATGTTTCAAAATTTACCGGCAAAATTACACCTGCCATATTAAAAGAGTTTATTGCAACTCATTCAACCGGAATATCCTACATACCATTTGTGGATAAGATTTCAGAATATAGCTCAATTACTCCCGGTGATATAAAAAGGATTCTTGAAGGT
>JAPLFT010000273.1 GCA_026390535.1 Pseudomonadota bacterium | reverse complement strand
CATATAACGGGCCTGTTTGATCCTGGTAATGCTCCTTTCCGCTTCCATAGCGTTTATTTCACCCTGACTGCACATATCCGCAAAATATTTTAATGTGTTTTCATCATAGTAGTTTGCGCCCTTTAATATCCTGTGCACAATCAGATCAGGATACCTTCTTATGGGCGATGTAAAATGAGTATAATCAACAAGGGCCAGGGCAAAATGCCCGATATCCCTTGCACTTGAGTATTTTGCCTTCTTTAGGCTCCTCAGAAGCATTTTATTCAAAAGAGAACGTGCCGGATTCTTTTCCAATCCTTTAAGATAGGTTGAAAGGTCTCCCGCATTCTCCCATAAAGGGTCAAAAGCCGTTTTATATATCCGTGCAATATCCGCATAGTTCTGGAGTTTCTCAGGATTAGGTTTTTCATGGATCCTGTAAACACCCTTTCCTGTCTCCTTCATTTTTTTTGCCGTCTGTATATTGGCAGATACCATGAATTCCTCTATCAACGTGTGGGAATCCCATACCGGACGCTTTTTTATGTCCTGTATATTACCCTTTTCATCGACAATAATTTCTGCCTCCGGAATATCAAGAAAAAGTGTTCCTCTCTTCTCACTGTTCTTCCTCAAGATCAAATACAGGGAGAACATACCCTTTATCATTTTTTTTATTTTTTGATCTACATCGGAGATATCCAAATCTTTTGGACCAGCTCCGTTAAAATCGGGCTGTATTATCTTCTGGGCTTTTTCATATGTAAAACGATATGAACTTTTTATCACAGATGGATAAATTTTGGTGTTCTTGACATGTCCGTGCTTATCGAACAGCATCTCAGCTGTCATGCAGTATCTATAGCGGTTGGGCTTAAGGCTGCATATCTCGTTTGAAAGACTTTCCGGTAGCATTGGTATGGCCCTGTCCGGAAAATATACGCTGGTAGTTCTTTTCTGGGCTTCCTTATCGATAGCGGAATTCGGCATTACATAATGGGATACATCTGCGATGGATACATATAGCAGATGATCATCTCCCATATTTTTATAAGAGACAGCATCATCAAAATCACGGGCAGTTTTGCCGTCTATGGTGACTGTCGGGATCAACGACAGGTTTTTTCTCTTTACGCCTCTCTCATCCGTGTACATTTCTCCCATATACCTTTGCTAACCCTGGGGAGGTTCTTTTATTCTTTCTGATTCTTCAATAACTGTTCTTGGAAATTCTTCAGTAAGATGAAATTCCTTGAGTACAATATATGTGTCTGCATCCACTATTTTAACTATTTCTCCATACGCAGGGGCTCTCCCCTCCGGCCATTTTTTTATTTCCACTTCTACCCAGTCGTCTTTTCTCGCTCTGCTTAGACGACCGCGTTGTATCATCACTATTTCAAGTGTTTTTCTCAATTCAACGGAAAAAACACCACCAGTCTGGATGACTCTTCCTATCGCATGTGATTCGCGTCTGGAGACAAATTCAACGAATTTACCATAATATTTTCTTTTTGATGGTTCATAAAATTTTAAGACCTTTACCATGTCACCGTGCATAATGCCGTTCCACATAACATCGTGCTTATCTATGTAAATATCCTCTCTCTCTTCCAATGGTGATACAAAACCAAATCCTTCTATATTCCTTATAAATCTTCCTATTACCTGTTCATTCGTGGATTTTCCTGCTCTTGCTCCTCGTCTATAATCTTGTTTCTTTTCCTTTTTATGTCCCTGTTTTTGATTTTGTTTTAACATCTGCTCTTTACTTGTATTTTCTCCCATTTGTCTGTTATTTTTGTTATCTTTACTTTCTCTGATCTTTTTGTCCTCTATGTTTTCTATCTTTTCACCTTTTGCTTCTTTGGCTGCTTTGGCAGCAGAAGACTGGCTGGATATGTATCTGTCTTTCCCAAGCCTGTATAAAAATCCGGTGTTGGTAAGGGATTGTATGAACGGCATCAGTTTTTTTCTTGGTTTTGTCCGTACCTTGAAGAACTCAACAAGCTCATTAAATGAGAATTCTTTTTCCGGATTGGAACTGAATAATTCAAGTACTTGATCTTTTCTTATGCTCATTATTTCAGCTGGAGCATCCTGTCCAGCGCCTTTTTTGCCTTTACTATTATCTGCTCTTTTACTTTTATCTCGTATCTCATATTCTCCAGGGATTCTTCAACCATCTCTATCGTGTTTTTTTTCATATTAACACAAGTCATCTTACTTAGATAATAGAATTTTCTGTCGGGATATCTATTTTTAAGAGGATAAACAATACCCTGTTCTGTGACTACTATAAATTCTTTGTCTTTAAGTTCCGCAATTTTTCTTACCATACCACTCGTAGAAAGGATGTGATCCGCAAGTTCGATCACTTCTATTTTGCATTCAGGATGGACTATTACCGACGCTAATGGGTGTTTTTTCTTCAATTCCATAACCTCTTCTGCGGTTACAAACGCATGAACAAGACAATAACCCGGCCATAAAATAAAATTTTCCCTCTTCAGTTTATTTTTAACATAGGTACCAAGATTTACGTCGGGAATAAAAATAATACCCTTATTTTTTGAAATTGATTCAACGACCTTTACCGCATTGGATGACGTACAACATATATCACTCTCGGCTTTAACATCGGCAGTGCTATTCACATAGCATACAACTTCATGATTAGGATATTTTTCCTTTAGAGATATTACATCCTGAGCAGTTATCATACAGGCCATCGGGCATCCGGCATCCGGGTCCGGCATTATGACAGTCTTATCAGGAGATATTATCTTTGCCGTCTCTGCCATGAATTTAACACCGCAAAAAAGTATGACATCGGCATTGGTTTCTTTTGCCTTAAAAGAGAGTTCAAGGCTGTCTCCTACAAAGTCAGCA
>JAPLFT010000204.1 GCA_026390535.1 Pseudomonadota bacterium | reverse complement strand
AAAATACTGTTCTGGCATCAATAAAACAGCATATAAGAGGTGTTGCATACAATACCGCGGGAAAATTCTCTCTTAAGGAACTCATAGCGTTAATAAGTGAGGCAAAATTATTTATAGGTCCAAGCACAGGTCCCATGCACATAGCAGCAGCTACGGCGGTACCGGTAGTTGCTATATTTTCACCGGTAAAGGTACAGTCTGTGAAAAGATGGGGACCTTATTCAAAAGAATCTGTGGCGATTGCACCAAGGGTTGAATGCCCAGCTAAATTAAAATGTTTGGGAGAAAAGTGCACTTATTATAATTGTATGGACACTGTAAGCGTAGATGAGGTATATGAGGCAGCCAGAAAGATATACGACGAGAGTATTCAGCAGATGGGTCTCAGCCTTTCTTTTTAATATAATATATCGGGGGATCTATTATGAAAATTAAAGATGTGGAAAAACTGCTTGAATCCCTCAAGAGATCAAAGATCCTTGCCATAGGTGACATTGGCCTGGATAATTATATAGTCGGTGACGTTAAAAAAATAAGCCCGGAAGCTCCAGTGCCTATTGTAGAGGTGAAGGAACATTATTACAGATTGGGCTTGAGTGCCAACGTTGCTAATAACGTCAAGGCGCTTGGAGCAAAATGCGATGTTATAGGTGTTATTGGGGATGACAGCAATGCCGCAATAATAAAAAAAGAACTGCAGGATATAAAGATAGATACAGATGGTCTGATAGTCGATAAAAACAGACCTACGACCCACAAGACAAGGGTACTTGCTTCCAGGTTGCACCATGTTGTAAGGATAGACAGGGAGGACAAAGCTCCTCTTTCTAATCCCATCAGAAATAAAATAATAAAAAAATGCAAAGATATGATCTCAGGATACGATGTGATAATCCTTGAGGATTACGCTAAGGGATTTTTTAAGAATGGTGTAGCCAGTGAGATAATAGATATATGTCATAAGGCAAAAAAATCTGTCTTTGTTGATCCAAGCAGATATACTGATCCAAATCTATACAAGGGCGCGACCCTGCTTAAACCCAATTTTGAGGAGACCAGGATAATCTCCGGCGTAGAGATAGAAGATGAGAAGACCCTGTACAAATCCTGTGGTGAAATACTGAAACGGCTGGATCTTGAATATCTTGTTGTAACAAGAGGAAAAGACGGCATGACGGTATTTTCAAAAAAACATAAACCGCACACAATACCTACGTTTGCCCTGGAAGTATTTGATGTCTCCGGAGCCGGGGATACCGTAATAGCGTCGCTGGCCCTTGCCTACAGCGCGGGCATGAATATCTATGACAGCGCATTCTTTGCAAATACAACAGCCGCAATAGTAGTTGCTAAGGTCGGCACAGCGGTCGTAACGCCTAACGAGATAATAAAATTCCTTCAGGATCATAGATCCTAATGAGTTCTCCCCGTTTGGATCATCCGGCCTTTATATTTACAGCAGTACTGTTCGCTCCAGGTGTTGACACACAAAAAGTCATCAATGAATTAAAGACAAAGATCGGGGATATCCTTATAAGTTCAAGAGAGATTGCTTTTGTATGGAGTGATTATTACGAGCCTGAAATGGGCAAAGATCTTAAAAGAATCTTTGTGGTGTATAAAGAGATTATTCAAAGGGATAAGATCGTTAGGATAAAAAGAATTACGGATGAAATGGAAAAAGAATATTTAAAGGATGGCAAAAGAACGATTAATATAGACCCCGGGCTTTTGTGTCTTGAGAATATAATTTTGGCGACCAACAAACCGTTCTTTCACAGGATATATCTCACCGATGGCGTATATGCAGAAGTGACGCTTTTCTATAAACACGGATCATTCAATCCGATAGAATACTGGACATATCCGGAGTATCGTTCTACGCCAGTACTGGATTTCTTTAACAAATGCAGGACAATGCTTGCTGAGAACCTAGATCGTATGAAAAAATAATCAGAAAAATAGACCTAATTAAATTTATAAAACTTTACGAGCATTCCTCGGCCCTTGCTTGAATTTAGCAAATGTGAAAACTATTTCTATAGGTCTATCCATTTGCTAAATTCATAGCAAGGTTAGGGACGCGCAGTGTTTTCATAAATTTAATTAGGTCTATTTTTCTGGTTGTTGCTTCTAACAGCAACCACTATCTCCATCTCCGCACCCACAGGATGGCTCTGTACCGGTTAGAGCTCCCTTTATCATTGCGTAGGCACAGCCTACGCCTGCTTTTACGGATATTGCGCCCACGGGACAATTGATCTGGCATGCGCCGCATTCCATACACCGGTCCCTGTTTATCATCTCAAGTTTTGAGTTCTTGAGCTCAAAGACTTCGTGTGGACAGACATTTATACACATACCGCATTTTACGCATGCCTCTTTATCCAATTTTAATGTCACGATATTTTTTAAATATAAATTATTCATATTCCCCTCACTAAACTTATTGTTATCAAGATAAATCCGACAGTTAAAAAACCGATTATAAAAGGTATATATCGTCTCATCTCCTTTCTAACGCCGGATACGGATGTATAGGTGGATGCTCCGGTAAAATTTAAAGAAATGAACGCGGATAGAGCAGGGAACAATAATATAGAGCCTGCAACCAAATAGGGACTGGTCAATCCCGCGTAAGCTATATATGCCAAGATGGCAATAAGCGATATTAAAAATCCTTTAAGAGAAAAAGCTCTGAATGGTACAAAGGGAAGAAGTATGGGCGATAATATCGTCCCTGATACTATAGCAAGTAAGAGCATTATCAAAACGTCGTTAATAAAATTCGAATTGCTTCCGAAGTGATTGATAAAGTAGAACAGCAAAGAAGCCGCTATTGCATATTTTAATATCATTTTTATCTCTACAGGGATGAGTACTATCCTGTCGGTGAGATTAAAATTGACCTGTCTCATCTCTTTTGTGGCTTTGAATCCGTTGTTTACAAAAGTCTTCAGATCTTCAGCCCTTACAGGCCCGTAAATCACTTTAAAGTTGGTGGCTTTGCCGACCTCATGAGCAGAGACTCCCGGAGCTCCTAGTTGAGGTACTATTATAATTTTATGTTTTACTATCTCACTGAGTTTAACATCAGTGATACGTTTTATAAGTTCATTTGTCCCGAATGTTCCTTTTCCTGCGGCGCACCATACATTTATTCCTTTTGTATCTAACACCATTATCCAGGCATTCATGCCCTTTAAGGCGTTCCTTAATTTGTTGAAGCTCATTACATAGTTTGCGGATATAAATACAAGGGAATCCTGATCGGGATTACCCACTTTATATATTCCCGGATCTACTTTACTGTATCTTGATATACCGAGCCGTAATCTTAAATGTGTAAAATGATCAACAATGCCCAGCTCTGCGGTAGTTTGTTGAATGTTGATAGACATAGAGGTGTTCAGCAATGTAGAAGATGGACCGGAGCATGAACATTTTGGTTTTAAATTAGTTAATTTATTTGTTATCATGATTTAAACTATATAACCGTTTGGTTATGTAGTCAAGAGAAATTACACAGGGTCTTATCCACAACCTTTGCCATTTTAAGATCGTTCTTTATTATTTTATCGTTTTTAAGGAGCTTGGTAAGGTGATCCAGTAGCGTTATGGCCTGTTTACTCAGTTTTTTTGAAATATAATAGTTTGTCCATAATCCGCTTTGTTCACTATCTATTATCTTGGCCTGTCTGAGTTTTTTCAGGTGTTTTGATATGGCCGGTTGCGTCATTTTAAGTATCCAGCACAACTCACACACACACATCCTGTACTTTGTAAGCATAAGGATGATCCTTAACCTGGTCTGATCGCTTAAAAGTTTTAAAAGTATGGTCGTGTCATTAAGATTTTTCATGCCGTGTCTTCCGACCTTTCTATATAACATCTTAACCTGGATGAGTAATACATCATCGTCGCCAATTTACTTGGTATTATGTCTTTGTCTCTTCTTGTTATAACATTTGCTGCATAACCGCTGGTATATATCCTTGTCCCATATTTGAATATTTTTTCCGCATCCCCTCTTCGTACCAGATAATTAAGCTTTAATCCCTCTGCGTTTGCTTTTTCTCTTACCATTTCTATCATCTCATTTATTTCTTTTTTTAGTTCTTCTTCAGGGATAGCGTTTTCCATCGGCGATATTTTAACAAGTTCCTCGTCAGATAAACCGGGATGTTTTTTCTTTAAATAAGTGATTATGGAGTATAAATATATCTGTGTGGGCAGGATCACATTTATCTTATAGAAATCATCGGATATCTTATGCCCCAGCTTCATTGTAAGTTCTTTTATGAAATTATCATCATCTACAAAATTACCGTCTTTATTCTTTATCATGGATGAAACATTTATAGGGATGCCGTACTTATCAACGGATACGCCCTCTGAATTAACGGTATTTCCAAAAGGATCCATCGGCTGACCGAAAGTCATATATATGGGGTTATTCTGCATGATGTTATTCCAAAGTTTCTTTATCATTCTTCCCAGTAATGTTGCTCTGGCCTTTATATTACCCAAGATTTTTTTTCGTTTGTCCTGACCAAAATAATGGTCAAGGGCCAGGGTTTCAGCCTCAGGCACAACTGTATATGACAATGCTATCGGGACTACATATATATTGGAAACCGTTTTTCCGCTCTTTATATTATTTATATATGCACCTACCACGGTGCTTAAAAGCCCCAGCTTTAATTCCTTTTCTATCTCTCCTGAACGTGATCTTGTTCCACCTGGATAAAATATTGCGTTGTATCCCTTTTCAAGGTGATATGTTGAATATTGTTTTAACGTTTCTATATATATTTTGTTCTTTTTTCTTCTATCCACCTTATAACAACCGACGTTGTTCATTATATAACTGACGGTGAATCCCTTATATAGATTTAATCCTGCTCCCCATAAAGGAGGATTTAGTCCGGCGGAATGTATCATATGACCGATCACTATTGAGTCAAAATTACTTACATGTGTGGGCACTATTACGAGGGATCCGAATTTTTGGAGTCTCTTAACAAGTTCTATATTCCCTCTGACGATGATCTTATTCCTTAGTTCCTTTGACCCCCTGAAGTTCTTAAAGAACTGGACGATAGAAAAGGAATTAAGCATAAAATTTAACGCAATGGGTGTTATTCTCTGAAGAAAATGATACAAAAACTTATTAAAATTTCCGTGGATCTCATTTGCGTAGTATTCAGATAATCTTTTTACCTCATTGTTAATACTGTCCTTCTTGGGAGAAGATTTTAATCTTTCTCTTATGGCCTTTACGAATTTAAGCTTTTCAAGAGATTTGCTCTTTTGCTGTTTTCCTGTCTTGGCAAGTTTTGTCTCTGTTCTAAGGCTTTCTTCAACGAGTTCGGACATATCGGTATTGCTCTTATGCACTTTATTTGAAAAGTGGTAGTCAAATCTAAAGTTTGTTATTATAAAGATTATCTAATATCATTAGTTATACAAGTAAAGGGGGCTGAACTTAAATGTTTTTTGATAAAATTATGAGTATGCTGTCAAACGATCTCGCCATCGACTTAGGTACAGCAAATACGCTGGTTTATGTAAAGGGATTAGGGATAATTGCCAACGAGCCATCCGTTGTTGCGGTGCAAAAAGATATGAGAGGTCTTAAGAGGGTCGTAGCAGTTGGAAGGGAAGCAAAGGAAATGCTTGGAAGAACGCCGGGCAGCATAATTGCAATAAGACCTATGAAGGACGGTGTTATAGCAGATTTTGAAGTTACAGAAGCAATGTTGAGATATTTTATAGCAAAGGCTCATAATAGAAGGACACTTGTTAGACCGAGAATAATGATATGTGTTCCATACGGTATTACCGAGGTAGAAAAGAGAGCTGTTCGTGAATCTGCGGAATCCGCAGGAGCAAGGTGGCGACAAGATGGATGAAGCTGTAATAACTTACATAAAGAGAAAATATAATCTTCTTATAGGAGAAAGAACGGCCGAGAATATCAAAATAAATATAGGTTCAGCTTACCCTGACGATGAAGTAAGAACAATGGAAGTAAAAGGTCGTGATCTTGTGGCGGGAGCCCCCAGAACGGTTGTAGTCAATTCGGATGAAATAAGAGATGCACTCTCTGAACCTATAAGTGCTATAGTAGAAGCTGTAAAGGTTTCTTTGGAAAGAACACCACCGGAACTTGCAGCAGACATAGTGGATAAAGGTATAGTTCTTACCGGTGGCGGAGCATTGCTTAGGAATCTTGACGTACTGCTTAGAGAAGAAACCGGTCTTCCGGTAATGCTTTCCGAGGATCCTCTTACGGCGGTGGTGCTGGGTTCGGGAAAAGCGCTGGACCAGTTAAACACTCTCCTGAAAGGTGTAACTATAGAGTAATGATAGATGCGTAACAGAATACTCGGGAAGAAATATAAGGAAATTATAATCCTGCTGGTGGTAATCCTTGTTATCATCACTGTAAATGCCGGACACAGAGTAGAACATAAACTTCGTTGGTACGATAAGGCCATCGTGTTAATTACGGCGCCGGTGCAGTATGTGTTTACCTCGGTTATAAAAGGAACCGTAAGGTTGGTAGAAGATTACTTTTTCCTTGTAAATGTAAAAGAAGACAATCAGTATATAATACGTGAAAATGCCGTTCTTAAGAACAGAATACATCAGCTTACAGAATCGGAATATGAGAATTCAAGACTTAAAAAATTACTCCTGCTTAGGGAAAGATTGGCTATCCCCATGATATCTGCCGAGGTTGTTTCAAAAGATTCTTCATCAATATTTAAGACGATAAGAATAAATAAAGGAGAAAATAACGGTATTAAGATCAGCATGCCTGTGATCAACTACGATGGAGTAGTGGGCCAGATCATAAGGGTATTTGGCGATTATAGCGATGTCCTGTTGATAACAGACCCTAACTCCGATATAGATGCCATGGTTCAGGAGGACAGGGCCAGGGGGGTAATAGAGGGACTGGCAAAAAACGAATGTCGCCTTAAATATCTTGAAAGACTGGATGATGTAAGAAAGGGGGATGTAATACTTACCTCGGGCCTTGAAAAGAGATTTCCAAAAGGCATAATCATAGGACAGGTCCAGGACGTCAGAAAGAAAAAATTTGGAATAACACAGGAAGTCATAATAAAACCCAGCGTTGATTTTAACAGGATAGAAGAAGTGTTTGTGGTGGTAATTAGTCAATGAGTATCTTTATATATATCTGTATGGTTTTTTTGTTTACAGTTATACAAACGTCCTTTTTAAATTTATTCATACCTTCTCGAATTTCTCCTGATTTATTGTCTGTTCTTATAGTATATCTGGCCATGACGCGGAGTTTTAGGGAAGGATTATTATTTACATTGCTTACAGGATATATATTAAGCCTTCATACCAGCGTCGGATTTTTAAATATCGTTTTGTTCTCCATAATTACATTTTCCGTTGCAAGATATATCAGCCTCAATTTTTATACTAACGATTTTAAATATCTTTTTCTAAGTATAGCGTTACCGGTGTTCGCAAATAAACTTTTTATGCTGATATGGCTCAGATTTGGGAATTTTTTAATTTTTATGGAGCATTTCCTTTACGTTATTATTGGGACTGTATCGACGGCTGTAGTGGGTATTCTGGTATTCAGATTATTTAACTGGATAGATGTGATGACTAAAAGAATAAATCTGGATTCAATAGTGGAAGAATAGACAGATGGCAACCACATTGAGCAGAAGAGATGAAGCCAGGGTATATGAATCAAGATATAAATTCTTGTATTTTGCGGTAATATTTTTTCTGGTAGTTATGGTGTCAAGGCTGTGGTACCTCCAGCTATACAACGGCAAACTCTTTAGGGCATATGCAGAAAAAAACAGGATATGGCAGGAAAAGGATTATGCTCCAAGAGGAATGGTGTTTGACAGAAATGGCAAATTGCTGGTCGATAATAAACTGGCGTTTGATGTCATAGTAAGATCCCAATATCTTCCTGATGATGAAACGGAATATGAAGACGTAATAAAAAAATTATCGGGTTTTCTAAAGATATCTGTGGACGATGTGAAGTCAAAGATCGCAAAAGCCAATGACCTCCCGCTTTTTTATCCCGTCGTTATAGCTCAGGATGTAGACAGAGACAAGGTTGCTCTTGTTGAATCCAATAAAGTTTTTATGCCTGGTGTTGACGTTATAGTCAGGAACAAAAGAACTTACCTTTATGGGGAAAGCACGGCTCACGTGATAGGGTATATAGGCGAGGTAAATAAGTCAGAGATAAACAAACTTAGTACAACGTATGATATGAGTAACAGAAAGCTTTATACTGGGGATTATATAGGGAAGTTCGGACTTGAAAAAGTTTGGGATCTTGAACTGAGAGGCTACGACGGAGCCAAATACGTTATAGTGGATGCCAACGGAAGAATGAAAAGTGAAGATGAAAGTAAAGCCCTGTTTGGCAGTCTGCCGTCTGCAAAGAGCGAACCGGGAAGAAATATAATTCTGACTATAGATAATGATCTTCAGCAGATCGCATATAAATATTTTAAAGATGGAAATAAAAAAGGAGCGGCTATTGCTTTGGATCCGCGTAGCGGAGAGGTCCTGGTAATGGTAAGCGCCCCGTCTTTTGATCCGACCGTTTTTTCCGGCGGGGTTACACCTGAGTTACTGAAGGAAGTTCAGAACAGCCCGTATCGCCCATTTTATAATAAGACCATTCAGGATCATTATTCCCCCGGTTCGACATTCAAGCCGTTTGTAGCTTTAGCCGCGTTAGAAGAGGGTATTGTAGATGAGAATTTTAAAACAACATGTTTAGGGCGTTTATTCTTTGGAAACAGATATTTTCATTGTTATAAAAAGCAGGGACACGGAACAATAGATTTTCATAATGGTCTGGTTCGATCATGCGACGTAGTTTTTTATAAACTTGGAATGAAATTAGGTGTTGATAACATATATAAATATACATACCAGCTTGGCTTATCCCAAAAAACCGGAATAGACCTTCCGGAAGAAAGGCCGGGTCTAATTCCTTCGTCGGAATGGAAGATGAAAAGATTCGGAATAAAATGGATGCCGGGAGAAGATCTGTCCATGGCAATAGGTCAGGGATATGATCTTGTTACACCGATTCAGCTTGCCAATGCATATGGTGGAATAGCGACGGGGGTCGTTTATCGTCCTCATGTTTTAAAGAGGATCGAAGATGTAAATGGTACAGTTATATATGAACCTAAATCGGAAATAAGACATACCCTGGATATAAAACCTAAGATCAGGGATTTTCTATTAAAAGCATTATGGGGTGTTGTTAACGAAGGTTCGGGCACGGCATGGTGGTATAGACTGGAGGGACTGGATATGGCCGGAAAAACCGGTACGGTTCAACTTTATGGTATTACCGAGCAGGATATTTATAAAAAGTGTGAAAATCTTGAGGAAACAAAAAGGCACCATGGATGGTTCGTCGGATTTGCCCCTTATGATAAACCGGAAATAGTAGTCGCTGTTATAGCGGAACATTCATGTCATGGAAGTAGCGGTGCGGCACCTCTTGTAAGAGATCTCGTTAAGGCTTATTATGCAAAGTATAAATTTGAAAGGGATAAAAACAAACCCGTGGACGAGGTAAAATCAAAGACGGAGAATGCTTCAGAAAAACCCGTGGGTAAAAAGGAGGATCAAGAAGAGTGAGACTACTGGATCCGAATACCATTTACGAAAAACTCACGAAATATGATTTTAACGTCATGTTCATAAGTATCATCATAACAATAATCGGCCTCTTTAATATATATAGTGCCACCAACACAGCGTCTATAACTGGTACAGCGGGACTATTTGCACATCAGTTGATATTTATAGGCATCGGACTTGTTTTGATGACCTTTTTTATTATCGTGGATTACAGGAGATTTGAGAAAACCATATACATAGCATATGCGATAAATCTGATTCTTCTGATTGCTGTACTTCTGGTAGGACGTTCGGCTTCCGGTGCAAAAAGATGGTTATCTCTTGGGCCCATAAGTCTTCAACCGTCGGAGTTCATGAAGATAACAGTAGTTCTTACACTGGCAAGATATTTTAGTAATGATATTAATTTTGAAGGCTATACCCTCAGAGACCTGCTTGTTCCAACGATGATAGTCGGTATTCCGGCGGGTCTGATAATAATTGAACCTGATCTTGGCAGCGGGCTCCTGCTTCTTTTGGTTGCGTTCAGTATCTTTTTGTTCGTAAAGGTTAATTGGAGAAGTCTTCTTATCGTAGCCATGGTCGGTTCCATTTCTTTGCCGATAGTTTATAATTTTGTTTTAAAGGATTATCAGAGAAAAAGAGTTATGACTTTTCTTGATCCTACTCTTGATCCTAAGGGCGCCGGTTATAATTCTTTGCAATCAAGGATCGCGGTTGGCAGCGGACAGCTTATTGGAAAAGGACACATGAAAGGAACTCAGACACAACTGAATTTTTTACCGGAACATCATACGGATTTTATATATTCCGTTCTTGCGGAAGAACATGGATTCCTTGGGAGTGTTTTTCTCGTCATCTTGTATGTCCTGTTATTTATGGCCGGAATACGGGTAGGCTCCCAGGCAGGAGACAGGCTGGGTGTGCTCATAGTGATGGGGTGTACCGCCGTAATATTCTGGCATGCATTCGTAAACATAGGGATGGTTATAGGTATCATGCCCGTAGTCGGTGTAACTCTTCCATTTATGAGCTACGGTGGAACGTCAATAATAGTGAATTTTATACTCATAGGACTTATACAGGGTATCGCGGTCAGAAGGTTCATGTTCTAAAATTTTATATTGAAAAACCCTAGTACTAGTCTATATAGATGAGGACTCACCGCGAGAATGCCAGCGTGGCGGAATGGTAGACGCAGTGGACTCAAAATCCACCGATAGCAATATCATCCCGGTTCAAGTCCGGGCGCTGGTACCAATTTTAGCTATTCAGTTCATTTATCTCGCCGATATGTAATTTTAAATGTTGTAAATAGTTTATTATGTTTTCTCGTAACGAAATAAATTTTACATCACTGTATTGCCATTTATTATCCAGCTTAGAAGCGTCTACGTTATTGATTACATGCACGATATGCAGATTCGAATATTTCCATAATTTTACTATGGTATCCCAATTTTCATTTTGATAATCTTGAATTGAGATCCATCTATCATTATTACCGTTTGAACCATAATTGGGGTATTGGCACGGACTCTGCTGATATTGTAAATGTATTATGCGGTGTGTGTTATTAGATGCTGAATCTATCAGATGCCCCAATATTTGTTTAATGTTCCTTTTCTGCGAGTTCCGTCTTTTTGTTATAGTATCTTCAGCAAGGCTAAATAATTTAGGCTCCCATTCCTCAACTATTGACATAATTTCATGTGTTATTTGGATGAATTCACTCATGTACACCACATATATAATTCTTTTAAAATCAAATCAATAGCCAAAAAAAAGGCTACATCAGTTAAGATGTAGCCTTTAAATTTTTTAGTTAGTAACTAACTACCAGCGCTTTGGGCCTCTGTCAGAACGTGAATCGGTTTTAGGTTTTGCTTCGTTAACCTTGATGTTTCTTCCATCAAGTTCTTTGTCGTTAAGCTGTTCGATAGCTTTTTGAGCCTCTTCAGCTGTTGACATTTCGATAAAACCGAAACCTTTTGAACGGCCGCTGTCAGCATCGGTAATAACCTTTGCAGAAACAACTTCGCCGTACTTTGAAAATAGTTCGTTTAGAGTCGCATCATTAGCACTGTAAGGTAGATTCCCTACATACAATTTCTTTTCCATTTTTAATCCCTCCTTTAGGATCTTTTGAGAGCCGAAAGAAGAGACATATAGTCACTATCGACATCACAAAATAATTTAGAAACCGATTAATACCACTAATTGACCACTAAAAGCAAGCTTTCTTATAGTAGGTCCTTGTTATTTTTCATAAAACCCAGTAATATTAGCATGTTGAGAGTGTCTGTCTTATGACAGTTCAACGCAGGCTATGCCGTAACTATCGAATAATTTTTTAACGGATTTTATTTCTATTTTTTTGGGTGCTGGTTTATCTGCGTAAAAATAATTCAATCCCAATTTATCATATTTGCTTTCACCCAATCTATGAAATGGAAGTATTTCTATCTTTGATAGACCGCATTTTTTGAGGAACTGCGTTGTTGATTTAATATTCTCATCATCATCGTTAAAACCGGGTATTAAAGGCATACGGATCAGAAGATCACCGGGCCAGCCTGATTTTGTTAAGGCCTCTATGTTTTTTAGGATCAATGAATTGCCGACACCTGTGAATTTGTAACTCCGCCGTCCGTCCCCCAAAAATGACGATCCCTATTCAAAACTTCCATAAGTTCAGGCACGCTATAAAATTTGCCGCTGATTTGCATAGCCTCAGATAAACAGGCTGCGGCACAAGAAAAATCCTTACACTCACGGCATATTTTCCTTTCGATTTTTAATGAGTTATTTTCAGCCTTAATTGCATTGGATTTACAGTTATTAATACAGCGAAGGCATAATTTGCATTTTTTCGAGCTGTACATCAACTGTTGTTTTAAGGTTAACCCCTCAGGATTGGAACACCATTTGCAGGAAAGAGGGCATCCGTTTAAGAAAACCGTCGTCCTGCAGCCTGGTCCGTCGTGGACAGAATGGCTCTGAATATCAAAGATCAGACCTTTCATATTCCTTACATGTAGTGGCAGTCATATCACTATAAGCCATAAAATTATTTTTCGATACTTTGCATGTTCCCATATATTCATCATCGCTGTTATGTAAAAAGTTTTTGCAGAATTTGCACTTCGGCTTTACTTCATAACCTTCGGGAGCAGGATCATTTGCCATCACGATTTTTTTAGTTATCAGATCTACACCCTTGATAACGTCAATGGGCGTAAAATTTAAAGTGTCCCTATATAATAATTTTTCCTGTTTCATTTTTATTACCCCTCAAATCCCTTCATATTCCGTTCTTGCGATGACTTCATCCTGGATCGGTTTTCCGATCTCAACCCAATATTGTGTAAAACCCGCCACGCGAACCATAAGATCCCTGTAATTTTCCGGATGAGCCTGAGCGTCTTTTAATATCTTTGAATCTACGACGTTATACTGAACATGAAATCCGCCTTTTCTCATATAAGCCCTGGTTAATTCCAGGAGTTTTCTGGCACCATTTAGTCCTTTTATCGCCGTTGGATGTATCTTTAGATTTAGCTGAGAGTTTTGGGATTTTGCATGATCCCAAACAGTAGCCGAGGTCATAAGCGCATAGGGGCCATTTCTGTCTGTGCCCGGATAAGCGGATAATGATCCGTCGGCAAAAGTTGTACCATAGAGCCTGCCGTCGGGGCTTGCAATGGTTACAGCCCCCATTGCCCCGTGAGTTGAAACGGATATCTGGCATGGATAATAAGGCTTTCCGTACAGTGATTCATAGTTTTTGCACATGGAGGTGTACCAATCTTCCCATTCCTTTAAAATAGAATCTGCCGCGGGATCCGCATTACCGTATTTTGGGGCCTTTAAAAGCATAAAATGAAGTTCGTCCCATTTATTTACGTCGGATTGTTTTTCCTGATCCATCAATGAATATGATTTAACATCCTCGGCTTTTTTAAATCCGAAGTTTTCTTTTAATGCTGTCTTTAATTTGTCCAGAGGGATCTTTTTATCTTCATATACTGTCTTTTTAAGTGCAGCCAGGCTGTTTACAAGATTTATATTTCCTGTGGTTTCAACATTAAATGTAGCGTTGTAACGATATCCCATCTCATTGATTAGATGTCCACGGCTCAGACAATCAGGTTTTAAAAGTGAATTAAAGATTGCCATGTTGTTCTTTCGCCATATGTCGTGCTGAATATTATTACAAAGGGCAAGTACCTTGACTGTTTTTGAAAAATAATTTTTAAAGACTGAAAACAATTCGTCAAAGCTCTGAAGTTTCATTCCGTGGTCCGGGAAAACTCTTTCTCCCGTTCTTTGATCCACTCCGTTAAAAAGCACAAGCTCAAGAATTTTTGGCAGGGATATGAAATGAACACCCACGCTGGTAGGTTGACCTGAACCACCCGGTA
>JAPLFT010000278.1 GCA_026390535.1 Pseudomonadota bacterium | reverse complement strand
ATCATCTGAACCGGTTGAAGTCAGCTATGAATACTGGGGACATGGTGGAATATCTGACGTAGCAAAAATAGGCTTTGATCTTAACCAGGCAGAAGAAATCAAACGAATAACCATTAAAAACCAGACGGTTGAGGATGAGATAGAAAAACTATTAGAAGGTAAAAATTTCACTGAGCAAAAAACTTATGCAGATAAAACAGACAAATATACTAATCCGGATGCTTCAATCTCTATGGTAATTGATCCTAAAGATAACAGGAATAGATATTTTTATGTGTCATATTTCCTTGCCAGGGGTATTAATGGCGGACTAAAGGGCAGAAACCTTATGGTAGTTTCTGGAGAGAATGAATTATTAATAACAGTTGAATTTTCTGACGACCATAGCCTAAGCAGAATAGAAAAGTTAGATATAAGGGCAGAAATGCATTACTAGTTTTTCTTTTTTACTGATATTGTTCCGTTACTCTCCAATATGGCAAAATGAACCTCACTTATTGAATTACACCCAGCCTGTCTAAGGGCAGAGTCCAGTTCGTTGTGTGTTATCTTTTCTTTTTTTAGAACTTCATCATAGACCTTTCCATTGTGGATTGACCACCATGGAATGGATAATTGGAACATGATCAAATGATAACTTTAATAGTGATACCTGTCAGCATTAAATTAAGATGCTATGGAAATTACCTTGAGACGGTTTTTAAGTCCGTGTGAAATTCTGATACTGCTTTTTGGAAGATTTAAATTATCCGCCATGAATTCTATAAGTTCTTTGTTGGCCTTGTTATCCTCCGGTTGAGAACTTATAGAGATGCTAAGGGCTTTTTTTACCGGATAGACGGTTTTAACGTCCACTATCCCGTTTATTACTGTTCTTTTAGAACCTGGTTTAACCTTGATCAGGATAAATGTCTGACCATCCTTATCCTGCCATTTGTAGTCTTTCATTTTTATCCTTTATAAATTATCTGTGAATGAGCTAACGGAAAAAGTATTATGAGGTATGTTCAACTCTATAAGCTCGTCCTTTTCAGCCTCAACTTTTGTGACCATTCTTAGCTGGGTTTCCAGTATGGACCTTAGGCTGGATGTGAGCTCCATCTTGTGTTTTTTGAGGTTGTTTATCTCGTCTATCGTTTTTTTCATATTTTGACGCGCTTCTCTTATAATGGCCTCCGCTCTCATTTTTGCCTGGGTTATTATCTGTAAGGCTTCTTTTGTTGCATCTTTCTTGATATTCTCGGTTACCCGTTGCGCCGTTACCATCGTGTCTTTTAGCATTCCTTCCCGTTCTTTGTATTCCATGAGCATCAGCTCTTTTTCCCTGAGTTTGTCTTTAAGTGCAATGTTCTCAAATTCCAGGGATTCGATCTGCCGGGCAATTTCGTCTAAAAAGTTTTTCACTTCATTAGTATCGTACCCGCGCAGACTTTTTGAAAAATCTTTAAGCTGAATATCGATACCTGTAAGTTTTTTCATAAAACCTCTTATCTATTTTTTAAACTGAGTATATATTACACTAATTATAGCGGAGAATTCAAATGATTTCAGTGCCTATCACAAAGATTATGCCTGATATTGAAAAACTCAGGAAAAAATTGCATGTGAATTCGACCAGGGAAGAAGGGCTTTTGGTTAAGATATTGGCAGAAGTGGTTAATATACTGGATCCCAAGTATTCATTCAAAAGAACTGAATTTAACAAAACTCCTTTGAGCACCATGATCAGTGCGTCTAAGGAGTTATCCTCTTTTTTAAAAGGTTCTTTAGAAGGCTTTGTGGTTATATGTACAGTCGGCCATGGCGCGGTAAAGCTTATTGATGAATATCAAAATAATAAAGATATGATATCCGCCCTTTATGCGGACAGGATAAGCAGCGATGCCGTGGAAAATCTTGCGGAATGTATTGCAACGGATCTTTTAAATAAATTTTTTGATCACGATCTATATAAATTAACCAGACGCTATAGCCCCGGATATGGAGATCTTCCTATTGAACGCCAAAAGGATCTGTTTGATCTATTTGATCAGTCGGATCTTGATATAATACTTACGGATAGAAATTATATGAAGCCCGATAAATCTGTTTCTTATATAGTCGGGATACTGCCAAACAGCTAAGGAGATATGTAATTGATAGATAAATTCATATATGTGCTGATATTTGTTCTCTTGGGTCTGACACTGTTCTTTTCGTATCAGGTTAAAGACTATAAATTTTCCATACTTGAGGGAAAACCTCCCGTAGAAAAAACAATGCTCAACATAGATGTGGTTTCCAGACCTATTGTCTTTG
>JAPLFT010000213.1 GCA_026390535.1 Pseudomonadota bacterium | reverse complement strand
ATTGGACCGATTACCCAGTTCTGAATTAAAGAAAGTGTAAGAACTTTTTTATTTGTAAAGACACGCCCCATCTCTTCATATTTAACTTTCGCAAGAGGAGGATACATCATTAGTATTAACCCAATGGCTATCGGAATAGATGTTGTCCCCACATTAAATCTATTTATAAATGGGACTACACTTGGAAAGACATATCCCAGCATTACACCAATAAACATTGCTAGGAATATCCATACAGTTAAGAACCTATCCAAAAATTTTAAGTGCTTCGTCATTCTTGTTTACCTCCCTAACTAAAGATAATTGCGACGTAATAAATCCCTACAATTATAAATACAGCCCCTGTGATTCTTCTTGCATATAACTCTAGCTTACTGGCTTTGTTAATCCATGAACTAACAGCTTTAACGCCAAGTGCTGTTAAAACAGCAAAAGCTAAAACGGGTAATCCAGTAGCGAAGCCATATACAAAAGGTAAAACAGCCCCTATATTTGAACTTAAAGATAATGGAATTAAACTTCCAAAAAATAAAGCTGCAGAAACAGGGCAAAAAGATAAAGCAAAAATAAAACCTAAAACAAAAGAGCCAAGTGCCCCTGAATTTGAGAGCTTTTCAAATTTATCCTTAGATATTGAGAACCCTTTTATATTTAGCTTTATAACGTCGATTAAAAAAATACCGATTAATATTAAAATTGGTCCCAAAGCCATATTCATATATTTTTGTAGTAAATTGGCAATAGCTGGAACGCCCATAAAAGACTTTATGACAATAAACCCTACGACAGAGTATGCGAGCATTCTTCCTATTGAATAGAAGAGTCCTGATATAATCACAAATTTAGGATGTGCGATCTTTTTAGATATGAATGTAACTGATGCAATATTGGTCGCTAAAGGACACGGGCTTATAGAGGTTAAAATACCAAGCCAAAATGCAGTAAATACAACAAACATATATTCCTCTTCTACTTAGTTCTTAAGTATCCTGCTATTTCGTTCTTAACATAGTCCATAAACTTTTGTTTATCTCTGGAATATTCCCATATTTTATCTAAATTCTTATATTGGATTTCTTTCCCGTTTTTTGTGGCAGATACGATCAAGGTTTTTGTATATAGTTTGTAATCATTTACATAATGTTCATTACCTTTTTCCTCGACGTCTATGGCCTTAAAATTTACTTTACCTGATTCAATTTCCTTCTTGAAATATTTTTCTACCGTTTCTCTTGAATAACTTTCCATATTCCTACACGTAGGACATCTGAATTTCCCGTGGAAGTAATATACATTAACTATTGTTGTTTGTGGTGTTTTGTTTTCAGCCTCTACTTTAGCAGTTTTAGCATATGCCGTAAAAGACATTAGAACAGCGAGCAGTATTATTTTAACTTTCATAGTTTCTCCATTATCAGCTTCATAGTTTTTTCTATATTATCGTTGTTGCAAGGAGTTTTGCCTTTTTCAAATCCTAAATCTTTAAGATTAAAACTTTTTGTTTTTATGCCCTTAGATTCTAAAAGTTTCTTTGCACAAGAGACAGAGCACCCATCTATAGCGATAATCTGATCGGCAGACTTTGCGGATTCAATCATTCCTTTTAAATCTACGCCTATGCCAGCGAGGCAACCCATGCCAGCAATGCAAGTACCACTATCGCTTTTTGCTACTGCTTTTGCCATACGTCTTGCAACCTTGTCTGTGAGTTCTCCAACGTCAGAGGCTCCAGAACAAGCGTAGACCACACTGGAAACACCCCCGCAAGAACATGAACACTTAGACATACCTACCTCCGTGTTACTTTAACATTTGTTTTATTTCTTCCACACTTGGGACTTTACCCATAGATTTTACTTCACCGTCTATTATAAGAGCAGGAGTGGACCAGACTCCATAATCAGTAATTTTAGTGATATCTTCAACCTTTGTTACTTCAGCTTCAACGTTTAATTCCTTAACTGCCAATTTAACAGCATCGTAAAGTTTTTTGCATTTTGGACAACCCATACCAAGTATTTCTATTTTCATTTTATCCCTCCTAGAAAACCAAATTAAAAATATATCCTACGATTAAAATGCCAAAACCAACTACTCCGATAAAAATCAGTATTAAACGTAGTTTTAAAACCTTTCTTAGTATAACCATCTCAGGCAAAGAAAGACCTATGACCGCCATCATAAACGCTAGCACGGTTCCTAATGCAGCTCCTTTTTCTAGCAGTGATTGAACTATTGGAATTATGCCTGCAGCGTTGGAATATAGTGGAATACCAATTAAAACAGCTATCGGCACAGACCAAAATGCATTCTTCCCCATTATAGAGGCTAGATAGTTTTCTGGAACATATCCGTGAACAAACGAACCTATTGCAATACCGGCAACTAAATAAGGCCAAACCTTGTATACTATTTCTTTTATACTCTCAAAACCAATGCTCACACGTTCCTGCCAAGTTAGTTTCTTGTCCTTTTCAACAGCGCTTTGAGCGTGACTTTTATAAACCCACTCTTCCACATATTTTTCTAATTTTAATTTCCCTATTACCCAGCCAGAAAGAATAGCGATGAATAGACCTGTCGACATATAAAGTAATGCTATTTTCCAACCAAATAATCCAAACAACAATACGAGAGCAACCTCGTTAACCATTGGGGCAGATATTAAGAATGAGAAAGTGACTCCAAGAGGCACCCCAGTAGTAACAAACCCTATGAACAGCGGTATTGCAGAGCAGGAACAAAATGGAGTTACAACACCTAAAAGGGCAGCTAAAACGTTGCCTGTAAATTCTTTTTTACCTGACAAAATCTTTCTGGTTCTTTCTGGAGTAAAAAAGGTTCTTACAATTCCTACCGCAAAAACTATCAGAGCTAGGAGAATTAACACCTTCGGGGTTTCAAATATAAAAAACTGGATAGCGGCACTTATTCTTAATGATGAATCAAATTTAAGAACATCATATATAAGCCAGTTAGAAAATTTTTCTAATTTGAATAACAGAAATATGGACAGAATAACAAAAAGTAGAATTTTGGTTATAGTATATACATTATTACTATTGTTCGACTTGTTTGGTTTAATACAACAAGATTCACTCATTTTTTTATCACCTCGCAACAGCCACCTTCTACTTTTATAGCTTTTATATTAACAAGAGCGTCTGTTATTTTTTTATGTGCTGAGGTTAGAATTCTAGAGACAGTTGAGCGATGAATTTTCATCTGCTTTGCTATTTTATCTTGTTCAAACTCTTCGAGGTGTGAGAGACGTAATACTTCAAATTCATCTATGGTTAAAACAACCCCATCTAGCTCCTTGATAGACTTACATCTCGGTCTAAAACACCTTTCCCCAGGATTGCATTTAATAAATCTAGTTTTTTTAGGCCTCAAAACAAACTCCTATTATGCACATATGTGCATAATAAACATTCCGATTACTGAAGTCAATACCAAAAAGGCAAAAAAAATCTCATTTATAGATATATGACCTTCGGGTATTTCACCATAAAAAGGCCAATATTTTCCACAGCCCAACCGTCGTCCATTTGCACAAAAAATAGTCTTTTTTTGATTTTTAGGAAGAGCTTGAAAGTCTTACTGAAAGTTGGTAGCGGGGACAGGATTTACTTCGGACAGTAGTCCTCAGTGATTCCGCTTTATATTATATAACCGCAGGATTCTTAGAATTGAACCAGTGACCTTCGGGTTATGAGCGGATGTCGGCTACAGCGACGTAAATGATGAAAGATTTTTGATTCTAGGCACTTACAAGAAACTATCTAAACAAATCAGCCTCTATCGATTACTTTTAACTACGTCGGACTACTTTCTATTACTCTCTGTTTGCCCCCTGGTAGCACCCATAGAGAATTTTCTTAAAATGCGGGAACGTGACTAAAAAAATAGTTTTAATCATAACTAAAAAAGGCTACACTATCCGTAGGAATTTTAATGATGATGGAGGCTTTAATGAATATCAAAAAACTTTGGCCTGTTATCTCAACAAATTTAATTTTAGTCGTGTTGTTATTCGGCTGTGGTGGCTCCCCTGCCGATTATTACGTCGTTAATGTTACAACCAGCGACGAAGATACCAACACACAACTGATAAAACTAACGGACGGGGACGAAGAAACGATGACGGCCGAGGTAGTGATGGAGTGGGAACGGGGCTACGGAGCGATGAATTATATTTTAAACCAGGGTTCAGTCCCCGATCAGATAACCGATGTCCCGGATTCATGTCACTCAACCACAAGCCTCACCGCAAACGACGCCAAACAGTGTCTTTTCGAACCTGTGTTTGGAGATATTTCGAAAACCCTCGCATCTATTGGACTCGATAAGTCCGACGTCGGTAATACACTCACCTACCTGACAAATGACAACTCGGATTTTACTACGGATAACATCGATTCGTTTGACGACGAGCTAGATAATTATGTCTCGGACACTCTGGGCTACGCGATGATAACGGAGGATAATTCTGTGGGGACCAGCTACGACATTCAGGGCTACCTGCATGACCACACCATCGCTAAAGATGACCGTGATTGGATGGGAAAACTTTCCGCCGATAAAAAGTTCTCTAATCTCTCTATCCCTGGAACTCATGACTCAACAGCCTCACAGCTCGGTGGAGATGCTGTTATAACGCAGTCATTAGATTTGACAACACAGCTTAATGCGGGCATTAGGGCTTTCGATATTCGACTTAAGTGCACAGGAAGTGCTTATCTGGTGGGATTTCACGGCAATTGGTATCAGAACATCAGCTTTGATGACATACTGGGCATAATGACTACTTTCTGAACCAGTCATACTGGTGAAGCGCTGTTTGTCCGCATCAAGAACGAAGCAGACACATATAACTGCGATAATGGAACTACTTTCCAGTCGATCTTCAATACATACTATCAAAGATATAGTAAAATATGGAGGCCAACGGGCGTAGAGGATCCGACGCTGGGAAGTGTCAGGGGACAGATTGTCGTACTTCAGGACTTTGATAAATCCGATGGCAGTACATACTGGCCCATTTTCGGCCTAGCTTATCCAAGCTGGTCATGTCAAGATAGCTATCATCTCAACACAAACTGGGATCTTTACGACAAGTGGGCAGGCTACAATAATTTTGCTGGGGTAAAGGTTTATTTGGTGAAAGCCATGGCTCAACCAAGCGCAGCAAAACCCACCCTCGTCTGTAATTTCCTCTCGGGATCATATGGTTCATTCCCTTATTTTGTTGCAAGCGGACATTCTTCGCCGGGGACGAACGCCCCGCGTTTGTGGACCGGTTTGGCTGGAAGCAAGTCTGGAATGGCTTCCAAATATCCTGATTTTGAACACAGAACATACGGTACCAAAAAACTCCCTCAGGCTAGTATCTGGTTCACAGGAACAAATGATCTCAGCGTGCAGTGGTTAAGAAACAATCACCCCAAGTACACGGGTATTATTTTTGCAGATTTTCCCGGAAAGGATCTCATAGGAGAAATTATAGACGCTAATTTCCGGTGATATTGTATGAATCAAAAACCCTCCTGTGACCTTCTTGGAAAGAGGAGGTGGTTAGAATGTGGAGATTTACTAAGTCTAATGGCATCACCGAAGGCTTTCATAACAATTTGAAAATTACAGACTTCGTGTTAGAGCTTTATGTTGTTAAATGTTAGCGTGCCCCCGTTAATGGGGAAGAACCGAAGAACCTCTCTAACTTATTAATTTCATTTTTATTTTTTGTGGTAGCGGGGACAGGATTTGA
>JAPLFT010000311.1 GCA_026390535.1 Pseudomonadota bacterium | reverse complement strand
TTATTACCTGTCGAATCTTCTTTTTTAATTCCTGTAAAAGTCCCTGATGTTATCAACTACATACCCAAGTTGTTCCCTTGTCAACTCCGGATAAATCGGAAGCGCAAGGACCTCATGGCAAAGCTTTTCTGTCACCGGAAGGTCGCCCTCTTTGGACCCTGTGAATCTGAAACATTCCTGCATGTGTAATCCCAAAGGATAAAAAACAGCAGAGGCTATTTCCTTATTTTGCAGATAAGTTTTTAGTTCATCCCTTTTTTTAGTTCTTATTACAAATTGATTGAATATATGTCTTGTGCTGTAATCAGCGACTTTTGGAGTAATTACGAGATCTCCAAGTCCGGCTTCTTCAAATAGATCATAGTATATCTTTGCGTTCTTTTGACGACCTTGTGTCCAATCGTCCAGTTTTTTGAGCTTTTTTAAGACAATTGCTGCCTGGATGGCATCCAGTCTTGCGTTCATGCCAACCATTTTGTGATAATACCTGTCAGAAGATCCGTGCTCCCTTAACATTACCAGTTTTTCTTTTAACCGGTCATCGTTAGTCAACACCGCTCCAGCGTCTCCAAATGCACCAAGGTTCTTTGCAGGATAAAAACTGATAGTAGTAAGCTCGGCAACTTCTCCGACTCTTTTCCCCTTATACTCAGCACCAATTGACTGGGCAGCATCCTCTATAAAACCTATTTTATTCTTTTTTGCGATAGCCTGTATCTTATCAAGATCGGCGGTTTGTCCGTATAGATCTACTGCGATGATAGCCTTTGTTTTATTTGTGATAGCTTTTTCAACAGAGCGATAATCCATATTAAATGTATCTTCAAGAACATCCACAAACACCGGTTTAGCACCAATTATGGCAACGGCGCCGGCAGTAGCAAAAAATGTAAATGACGGCACTATAACTTCATCTCCCGGCTTAATACCAAGAGCAAGTAAAGAGATTATGATCGCATCACTTCCTGAAGAACAGCCCACGCAGTGTTTTGCGCGTGAGTATTTTGATACAGCAACTTCGCATTCCTTTAAATAAGGTCCGCCTATAAAATATTGAGAGTCCATTATTTCCAGGACTGTTTTTGATATCTCTTCTTTAAGTGGAGCGTATTGGGCTTTAAGGTCGAGCAAAGGTACTTTCATTTTCAGATCCTCGTTTATACCATGGTTTCAGTGATATTTTTTGGCTCTTCAACCGTACAATTCTGTATCCAGGGGTGAACTTTACCAGTTACCATAGAATTGGCAAGTGTATAAGCGTCACCCGGCGCGCACATAAAGCCATGGCCCTGATGCGCGATGTTCATCCAGAAACCTTTAATCTTTGTTGGACCTATTATAGCAATACCGCTTTTTCTGCCAACATAGTGATTAGCGGCACTTCTTACTATACCGACGTTCTCAAGATTCGGCTGACAAAGCAGAATTGACTGAGCCATGCGCGACAGACAATATATATCGCTGTAGGTATTAAATCCATATAGAGGCTTAGCGGGCGTAAAGCATGCAACAATTTCACCTTCTAACGCATCCGGCCCCTCCATTCTCTTCTGCTGCCAATATCCGCTAAGGTCCGGATGGTAATTTACGACCAATGGATCAAGCCACATCGGCATCTTTTCCGTTATCAAACTCTCGTGCCTGTCTATATAGACATACCCGGCAAGATCAATGCCCGCCATTTTTGATACTCTAACCGCATAGGAACCAGCAGCGTTGACTATATGTTCGCAATTTATTTTCAGACCTAATGCTGTCATACATCCTTTTACAATATTTTTTTCAACTATGATATCTGCAACCTCATCGCCTATTATAAATTCCACTCCCATTTTTTTAGCATCTTCCGCTATGTTATACGCTGAGGTGAATGGGTTTGCACCTCCGGATTCAGGAAAAAATACAGCACCCATTATATGGGACGTATCCAGGCCCGGGAGCCATTTTGATATTTGTTTTATATCCGTAGTAAACTCAGCATGCACGCCTTCTTTTTTCCATAGGTCCAACGTTGAGGAAAAACTCTGATATGTTTTTTTATCAAAGGCAAGATACACATATCCGCCCTGGAACCATCCGACATTCTTCCCAATAATATGCTCGGCATTTTTATAAAAATCCAAACCGTATTTTGATCTTTCTATTTTATTCTTTTCAGAAAATCCTGTTCTTATACCGCCAAGTGCTGCGCCGCTTGCGCCGGAACATAGAAATTCTTTTTCAACCACGACGATATCGCTCCAACCCTGTTTTGCAAGTTGCCATGCTGTGTTTATCCCGTTTATGCCTCCGCCTATTATGACGACTTTTTTAGTGATGGATCTTTTTTCTTTTATATACGGACTTCTGAATGTGTTTAATATCTCCAGAGGGACAGTTCTTTTTCTTTCTATACCATCTAATTTTTCTATTTCGCGTTTACTAAAATTCAGTCTTGCAGCTTCTCCAAGTGTTATTCTCTTTGTAGGAGCACGGTAGATGGTCCTTCTGTTCAATTTTACGTCAAGAATATCCTGTCCGGATTTTCCGGCATATTTTTTGAGCAGATTTTCCACTATAGGCCTGCATTGATTTCCTCTGCATGGGCCCATTCCAAGGCGAGTTATCCTCTTTATCTCATTTACGGAATCATATCCCTTTTTTATGAGGTCGATTATTACGTCCTCTGTAATCTCTTCGCACCTGCAAACATAGATTTGTTTTTCATCGGGATTTTTAATTTTGCCCGTATTTTTAATCACGTTCACATTTTTCGCAGAGTTTCTATCTACATCGTCGAATAATCTGTAAGATCTTACATCAAAGGCATGCCTTTTTGGGAGTTCAACATCAACTATTGAACATTTTTCTTTATCTGCAAAAAACTTTGTTCCAAGTATTGTAGCTTTGCATATAAATTTTCCATTCCTGTTGAGCATATTAACTACGTCGCCCTTCTTGGGTTCAGGGAAAAATTCAAACGGCATGGAAACTTTTGACGTGGTGTCTGTGTAATTGTACTGAACCAACATTATTGCCCTGCCCGGACATGCGGCAAGACATTTTCCACAGCCTATACACTTTGCAGCATCGTAGTCCGGTTGTTGATTTATTTCCTTTCCTACTATTATCGCATTTGTAGGACATGCTTTTTCGCATGGATTACACGGAATATCCTGAGGACAGTCTATTATTACTCGTGACTCTTTTGATTTTGGATCTTTTGATTTAAAATCAGCGGCTGAAAGGTTTTGGTTATATGGTTGAGGAATAAAATCTTTCTGTATTCCCTCACCTGTTAATTTCTTTTTTCCCATTCCAAGTTTAGCACCAAAACTTCCGCTTTGAATGTTGTCTAAAAGATGAAAAGCCTTCTGTGATTCTTCATGGAATTTTGGATGAATATGTTCAAGATCAAAAGATGCCTTAAGCCCGGCAAGTTTTCCCTCTATCCTTGCAATGCTTGCCTCTCCTATTACCGCGCAATCCCCTGCCACATAGACATCAGGGTGTGATGTAGTGTGAAACTTATCAAAAACAGGTGCTTCTCCAAGTTCTGGTATGAACTTAAAATCGCACCCGGCTTGCCACAACAATTCATTAAGAGGGCTAAGTCCCACTGCCATGCAAATGGTGTCACATTCTAAAGTTTTTTCTGAACCTTTTATTACATTCCAGTGATTATCTAACTCGGCTATAACAGCAGAACTAACTCGTTCTCCATTACCATTTTCGTCAGTAGCATCAGAATTTGCTCTTAATATCGTATGTGGGGTCATCATTGGAACACCCAACGCTGCAACCTTATCCACATGCACTTTATACGCGCCAAATTTATTCTGTGCCTCTT
>JAPLFT010000356.1 GCA_026390535.1 Pseudomonadota bacterium | reverse complement strand
GTTTGGCCTCTTCCGGTAATTTTTCTCTGCTTCTTAGGTTCTCTATGTAAGTTATCCTCTTCTGTATCTGCCCTATAAAATCCTCTTTCCATTTATTCTGTTCCGGGGTTTTTATATCGGGGCCGGTAGCATACTCTATTACGTCAATACCGAACATCTTTTTAAAACCCGCGTCTTTTTTCTCCGCCAGGGATTCCAGTAGTCCAAGAGTATCCTTGGGTTGGACTTTTACGTCCATAAAATGCCCGGTGTTAAGAATGTAACACTGCACACCGTTCTCAAAAAGTATCTTGAATTTGTTGTAATCATCTTTTAACGGATATGTCCTGAAAGGATTTGCGTACGGTTCAAATACCAGTGCATTGGGATCAACTCCCTTTGCAAGCCTTTCTGCCGATGTTCTTTTTGTGGCAAGAGTAGCTCCCAAAGTTGATGCCAGTACAGAGTCGTTGATCTTTAAGATGGGAGGAATACACGGATCTTTCATCAGCCAGAATATGGCATTTATCTTTTTTTCTATCTTATCTACTCTGTTAGGAGACCATAATCTGCTTTTTACCGCCCTGCCGTTTGAGTTTCTTATATCTTCCGTGACAATAATTTTTTCACCTTTTTTATTCAGAGTTGTTCCAACGTTCTGAGCGGTAACAATGAACTTATTATCTTCAGCATCTATTTTATAGTCGGATGTCTTATCAAAATATGCAGGCTCAAGCGCGATGGAATGCTTTGTATTATCATTGATTATGAAAGCATCGTCGTGCAGGATAGTTATCTTATATTTTCCGCCATGCTTTGCGTGAGTAAGAGTGGACTTTCCGCTACCGGAAAGGCCAAAAAATGCACCGACGTAATTACTGCTGTCGTATGACTTTAATCCTCCATGACAGGAGGCATAACCGTTCCTGTTTGCGATCCCCCATGCGAGTGTAAGGGTTCCCTTTTTGAATTCGCCAAAATACCTCATCCCCAGGATGAACGCGGTGTTCTCCAGCGGAGAAAAAAACGCCAACCCATAAGGATGCTCGGGATGCGTCCAATCAGGGTCGGCAACTATAAATACGTCATTCTCATTTATCTTCTTCGATCTCTTATACATTGCGGAATATTTTGGGGTTACCTCCTGAAAATTACACAACCATGAGAGCATGTTATTTTCATATCCCTTGGGTATAAGAAGGTTAGCCTTGACCATAAAATCTTCATGAAGACCTATAACACACTGCGCATGATAGAGTTTTTCTTTTCTTCCCATTCCAAAAATGGCTTCTCTCAATTTACTACTGTATTCGGCTGGTTCTACATTATCATCACCCAATATTTTTCTTGCAGCTGCCGTTCTTCCGGATACACCGCCGTCGTTAAATAAAAGTACTCTTGCGGCTTTTGGAAAACCAATTTTTTCAGGTTGATATATTTTCTGATCGGTTATTATTGTGCCGGGATTGGTCAAAGCCAGTTTATATGCCCTGGCTATTGTATTAACCTTTTCCACATTATTAGTATAAAAAGCACTCTCCGCAATAACCCTGAATTCCGTAAGAAATTCCCTTTTTTCACTTCCTTCTGTCATTTACGTATCTCCTTTGACGAGCTTTTTATCACAGTTCCCTTTAGTTTAACACCGTTAAACATGACCTTTCCTTCTACCGTCAATTCATCGAGTTCCAGGATGCTGACACCCTTAAAAGCATCCAGGACATTCTGGACATCATTGTAATAATCATCCTTGAAGTTGATGAACGGAAGTTTTCCAGGTCTTTGGTCAATGAGCCTTATAGTTTTTTCATCAAAAACGAATCTGTCGGAAAAGAACTGCATGAAAAAATCAAAAGGTGTTTTTATAGGGGAAAAAAACCGGGTCCTGTTATTCCTGTCTATGTTTATAAAATGAACAAGCGGTTCACCGTAATGTTCTCTCCAGAATCTATCAAGGTTTAAAATACTGGAGCCCATCGCCCCCTCAAGCTGGGTATATTTTCTTGCCACCCCGTCCTTATCAATCTGTTTTTTTATATTTTCTATAAGGTCCGGCGTGATAACACCTACGAATCTGTCCAGTCCTATTTCTTCTATCAGTTTTCTGATCTTTGGTGCCAGCACATCATAATTGAATACAGCGACGTTAGTATTAAAGAACGATTTTTTATCACCTTTTCTAAGTCCCATCTGTTCAAAAAGATCTATCTGTCCTGAGGACTCCGCCTGGGCTTTTTCAACTATAGTTACGTAAACACCATTGTCATTAACCAACGCGATCTGTCCGCCCTTCATATCTATCTCAGTTTTTTCCGTGGTCAGCATGGCAATAGAAATTTTATTCTTCAGCATCCAGCCTATCATTACAGGGTCGGGAGTACTCCCAAGATCTTCTCCATTTCCAACAACACTTATAAGGTTTTTATAGTCGGAATCGGGAATTTCCTCTGTAAAATAAGCGGCAAGGAACGCATCAACGGCTATAAAACCGTGTCCTCCCGGGCTCACCCTATTGAGGCTGAGTTCCCCCTTTTCATCAATAGTCGGCTGATGAGACTGTATGGATTCCTTAAATCTTGCATGCCCTTTTATACTGCTTATATATTCAATATATTTTTTTTTGGGATCCAACACGCAGGGACTTTTCCATATTCTATTAACAGCTTCTACAGTTTCATTGCTTACAATGTCATGCAGTATGATCCCGGAATACAACCCAGCCTTTGCATCCATTATCGCCTGAAGTATCTGCGCCTCTGCTATTGAGACCAATTTACCCTTGTAATTTATAAAAAGATCCGTTCCCTTTGAACCCAGCTTTATATTTTCTTCGCTGATATTGTGTATACGTGCAAGATAACTTTTTCTGGTCATAGAAGATCCGACACCTGCCTGCATCTTTTTAAGCCAGAGTCTGGCCTTTTTTGCATAATGAGAATAGTCATCCTTGGACTTTAAAAGTTCCCTATAATCAGCAACCGGAAGTTGTTTCATCAACTCATCCGAGGCGACCGCAGTGGTATACGCAATATTACAATCCTTATATTTATCCTTTGTAAAAACAGAATTCTTGTCGCTTAGTACTATTTTTTTCTTACCCTCATGCTGAAAATGTTTTACATACAGAGCCAGAAAATACGCAAGATTCGGCTTGTCAAAACCTAATATTTTAGCAAGTTTTTGCCTGGATTTTTTTAATGAATCTTTATCAGAATTCGACGTAGATTCG
>JAPLFT010000014.1 GCA_026390535.1 Pseudomonadota bacterium | reverse complement strand
GGTCCCGAATGGATATTTGAAAAGGCTACAAAAAAGCCCAGGAATAATGAAATACTCCTTTTACACGACGGACGAGGATTAAAGATCGACATACCACATACACAAGTAACCGGCCTCCTGCAGGCTCTGCCAAAAGTTATAGACTTCTACAAAAATAAAGGTTACACATTTATCAAAGTATCTGATTTTATTAGGTAGTTTATGAAGAAAAAGAGCACCCTACATACAATCGGGATTGTTGTTTCCCTGTTATTTATTTACCTCGTTTTTAGGGGGGCAAATCTGTCCCAGATCGTGAAGTATATTTCCAACCTAAACATACCAAGCCTCATACTCGTTGCTGTTCTAAGTGTTTTTTTAGTTGTGTTCAAGACCTATAGATGGAAAATGCTGTTGGATAAATCAGACAAGATCCCCTATAAAACATTACTCCCTGTAAATTTTGTGGCACATTTTTTGAACATAATCTTCCCACTAAGGGCCGGAGAAGTGGCTCAGATATTTCTAACAAAAGCCTATACGGACACAAGCCGATCAAATATCGTCGGCAGCCTTTTTCTTAATAAGTTCATGGAGCTTATTTCACTTTTAATCCTTTTTTATTCACTGATAATATTCGTATCAATACCGATTCCTGATTTTTGGATGCGACCCATAAAATATCTGCTCATATTCACAATATTGTTCCTTCTTTTGTTTGCATTTAATATTATAGACATAAGAAAAATAAAACATCCATCAAACAGGATACTTTCCAGCATATATCGTTTTTTCATGTCGCTAAAATACATAGAGGACAAAGTTCTTTTAATCAAATCGATACTGCTGTCTCTGTTGGTCTGGTCCATAGAGCTTTTAATGATCTATATATTACTACATGCGTTCGGCATTATTATACCGTTTTGGGCCACTATAGTTATTATTGTAGGGATCAATCTGGCTATGTTAATACCTGCAACCAGCGCAAGCTTTGGCACCTACGAGTATGCCATTGTTTTAGTCCTCGGAATGTTTGCAATATCAAAAGAACAGGCGGTGGCCTTTGCAATAATGCTTCATTTCCTGGAGATAATATTCGTGCTGGCCCTTGGTTTTGTTTTCTATCTCAGAATAAAAAAAGAAAAACCATTCTTGGAGCAGAACATTAAATGATTAATTTAATTTTGTTAAGTTTGATATCAATATGTCAGGTCTTTTCCTCCGGTATTACAATAGACGACTTTGAACAGCCTGCACAAAAAACTACAGACAAACTCCTTGCTCCAATAAATTGGAGCGAAGGCAGTAAAAAAAACGGGAAACTGGATTATTATATCGTACAGGAAAAAGGGGATACTTTTCTGAGAGGAGAATATTTACAGGGAACCACGGCAAAGGTCATATACCTGAAAAAACAGATCAAGCTTAAAGACAATCCTTATTTATCCTGGAAATGGAGAGCAAAGAAATTTCCCGTCTTACAATCAATAGACGGAGTGGAAGAACCGGATAACGTTGCAACTGTTTATGTTCTTTTTAAAAAAGGATGGAGTAATTATCTTATAAAATATGACTGGAGTCAGTTTAACTGCAAAACAACAGAGGACGGCAAACCCTTTTATTTTAAATCAAGGAGTTCTGCTGCCTTTTGGCTTATATATATAAAACCCACACGGTGTACCAATAATAATATAAAATGTTGTTCGGATCCTACGGACAAATGGGTGAGTGAAAAGGTTAATTTGATAGAGGATTTTAAACTTTTGTTTAAAAAAGACTGGTTACCTGAATATATCGAAGGTATAGGGGTGCTGGTAGATGGCGATAATACAAATACTGTAGGTGTCTCTGCCGATTTTGATGATTTTATCCTTAGTTCGGAATGATCATGCCGGAAAAAATATTAGGAGCTGTTTGTTACAATGCACCAACACTATCAAAGACTTAAAAATTTCCTGAAAGGAACCCTTATAGATTACAATAATTTCGCGTTCAGGAATTTTTACAAAATATTTTTTGTTGTGATGATCCTAACCATTGTAGGTGGTTGGTTTGCGTTCAGGCTTTCTGTAAAAACCGATTTTTTTGAATTACTCCCTGAGAATTATAGAAGTATCGGCGACCTGAATAAGGTCATTGACAGGGTTGGCGGTGTGGGTAATTTGATCATCGCCGTGGAGACCAAAAATCCGGCGGCCGCGGAGAGATTTGTAGATGATGTAGCTAATGACATCAAAAAACTCCCTAAGAGCATGGTCACAGATGTAAATTACCACATCAAAGACCTTAGAAAATTCTACGAGGATAATTCTCTTATCTATATGGACAAAGAAGATCTTGTAAAGGTCAAAAACCGTCTTGCTGCAAAACTTGATTATGAAAAAAAGAAAAACAATCCTCTATATTTTTTCAAGGAATTCCTGACGCCCGTTAAGTTCAATATAGATGATATAAAGAAAAAGTATGAGGATAAAACAGGCAAGGACGAGAATTCTTTTAAGAACGGTTATATAAACGGTTACAATCAAACACTATACGCCATAATGATAAAGCCACGAGGAAGTGCTGCCGGTATTACCGAAGCAAATGTTCTAATCAAGGCTGTAGATAAGATACTAGCGGAGCACCCTACAGAAAAATATGATCCATCTATAAAAACCCATCTTTGCGGTAACGTTAAAAGCATGGTAGAGGAATATGACATCATTATAACCGACGTTGTATCAACCCTGCTCCTGGTCTTTGGGCTCGTCGGGCTGGTCATTTTTATTTTCCTTGGCACCATAAGTTCCATCTTCATTTTATTATTAAATCTAGCCATTGCTTCCATATGGACGATGGGAATAACATATCTGCATATCGGATATTTGAATTCCCAGACGGCGTTTTTAGCGTCTCTGATAATAGGGACCGGTGTAAATTACGGCATCATATATCTTGCCAGGTATTACGAGGAAAGAAAGAACGGACGTTCTATTCATGAGTCGTTAATGACCTCAAGTCAGACAACGATAGTTCAGACCTTTTTGGCATCTTCCACTGCGGCTGTGGCTTTTATCACCCTCATGTTCGCTCATACGCGGGGGTTTAGTCAATTCGGGTTCATCGGATCCATCGGCATAATACTATGCTGGGTAAATACCTTTATAATACTGCCTGTATTTGTATTAACCTGGGAAAAAATATCCGCATGGATGAATATTAGAGCAAAGATCAGGTTCCATTTTAATATATTAAAACATATCTCACCGATCATAACAAAATATTATATGGTTATGCATATTGTCCTTTTGGCCATTACCGTGGCTACATGTTTTTATGTGATCCGTTATTATCCAAATAGGTATGAAACTGATTTTTCAAAATTAAGGAATGCTCAAAGTACAAAACACGGGACCGCATATTGGGATGAAAAGGTCGGTAATATGTTCGGTAAGAACACGTCCTTAACACCCGCTGTTGTAGTGGTTGATACTCCTGAAGAAGGCGAACAGATATGTGAAAGTATAGATAAAAAGATGGCTGAGCTTCCTCCTAAATTCAGGAAGATAGCGTCCTGCTATAGTGTAAATAGGATGTTACCCGATAACCAAAAAGATAAATTACCCATAATAAAAGAGATTAAAAACTTGCTCTATAGCGGATCCATAAAATTCGTAAAGGACGACCTGTATGATGATATCATTAAATTCAGAAAGAAAATAAAGACCAGACCTCTGAATATGGACGATCTGCCGTATACAATAACCAAAAATTTTGAAGACATCTACGGCAATAAGGGTGTTATCGTTGTTGTTAATCCTCTAATGGAACAGAAATTGACGGAAAACCTTATAACCTTTGCCGAGCTGGTAAGAGAGAATAAACTCCACAACGGCAGGATCATATACTCGTCCGGTGAGGCAGTTATATATGCGGATCTTTTGAAGGCTATTGATATAGATGGACCAAGGGTAACGATATATTCATTCCTTTTGGTCATCCTAATGGTCTTAATCTCCGTAAGGAACATGAAGGATACAACCATTATAATAATGACTCTTCTTGCCGGAGTTGTATTCATGTTCGGCCTTATAGCCTTCTATGATATAAAACTTAATTTCTTTAATTTTATTGCTTTCCCGCTGACCTTTGGCATATGTGTGGATTACGGGGCCAATATATACTTAAGATACAAACAGGAAAACGACATACAGGCTTCTCTAAATAAGATAGGACAAGCTGTTTTCTTATGTTCATTGACGACCATAGTAAGTTATATCACCCTGCTGGTGGCTAAGAACCAGGCATTAGTGTCTTTTGCACAGCTTGCCTTGATTGGAGAAATAACCAGCTTATTTGGTGCTTTCATGGTATTGCCGGCACTTATAGTAACAATAGATAAACTGTCTGCAAGAAAAAAACGAGGATTGGCTGGTATAGACAAAGAGGCATCGGAAAAAACAGATACAGATAAAAAGAAAGAAGCCTCTAAACAGGATTACTTCATCGATTACCAGTAAGTTGTTTTAATGGACCTCTTATAACCAGGAACAATAGTACGGTAATAAATATTACGGCACCCATTATATTAAATGTAAATGCAGCGCCTGTTTTTTCTGCAATAAGACCGGTAATAAAATTACCGATCGGAATGGTACCGCCAAAGACCATGGCATAAACACCCATTACCCTACCCCTGTATTCATCTGCAGAGTTCAGTTGAAGTATGGAGTTTGCATTCGTAAAGAACCAGATATTAAACACCCCGCAAAGCGCCAAAATAACTACTGCAAGGATACGGTTACTCACAAGACCCAGGAAAAAGAGCAGGAGTCCCAAAAATATTGAACTAATTATAAGTGTTCTGCCTCTTGGATTACTTTTTCCCATCACAGAGACTGTCAATGCTCCTATAAGCGACCCGATTCCTAACGAGGATAACAAAAGACCAAAGCCTTTTTCTCTAAGTCCCAGAACCGTCTTTGCAAAAACAGGTAAAAGGACATTATAGTTAAAACCCAGTATAGTAATGAATAGTATTATCAGGGATGTTTTAAAAAGCAGTGGCGTTCTGTAGATATACAAGAGTCCCTCTTTTATGTCCTTTATAAGATTTACTTTCTTTTTTTGGTATACGGCGGCTCTTTCTTCTGCGGTGTGCCGTATCATCATAAGTGCGATTATCACGCCTATAAAGCTCATACCGTTAAGCAAAAAACACCACGCAGTGCCTACGCTTGTCATAAGAATACCGGCGATGGCAGGACCAACGATCCTGGCTGTGTTAAACACAACGGAATTCAAACCTATTGCATTTACAACATCCTTTCTGCCTACAAGCTCTATCACATATGCCTGTCTTGCCGGCATATCAAGGGCGTTGGTACATCCAAGAAGCCCGGAGAGTATCAGGATATGCCAGTATTCAATAACGTTAAAATATGCCAGCCCAAAAAGTACAAAGGCCTGTAGCATAGAAGCTGTTTGTGTAATTATGAGTATATTTTTTTTATGAAATTTGTCTACGAACACACCCATAAAAAGACCAAAAAGAAGTACCGGTAAAAATTGAAGAGCGGCAACAATTCCAAGTTTAAAAGGTGAATTAGTGATCTCATACACAAGCCATGCCTGTGCCATGGCCTGCATCCATGTACCTATAAGGGACACAAGTTGCCCTATAAAGAAAAGTCTGTAATTCCTGTGGGACATGGAATGGAAATTTTTATTTATGAATGTTTTTATCTTCTCAAACATCTTAAAATATCCCTATCCTGTATTTTTTAAGATCTCTATTTAATTTTTTAGAATCCCCTACAAGACTATCCAATAGCGACCAAAATCTGTGGCTGTGGTTTTTTTCAACAGTGTGTGCGAGTTCATGTACGATAACATAATCAATAAGATCAACCGGCAGCATCATAAGGTGGATATTAAAATTGAGATTGTTTTTAGACGAACAACTTCCCCAACGCGTTTTTATGTTCTTTACCGTCACATCTTTATACTTAAGGTCAAATCTGCCGGCTAATCCTTTTACCCTGTGTGGTATATATTCCTGAGCCTCTATCCTTAGAGCTTTATCTATACCTTCCCTTATGGCTCTCTGAATATCCTTATCGGAAATTATCCTGTTACAGGGATATTTTACCATTATCAATCCGTTGGAAACCCTTACTATAGTTGTTTCCTTATCATGGAGGTTTATTACCAGCCTGTGATTCCTTGTCTGAAATTTTGTATTCAGATCAAAGATCGTTTTGCTCTTTTCCAGTTTGTTGATCTTTTCCAGCTTTTGTTTTATCCATTCGGATTTGCTTTCTATTAACTTCTCCACGTATGACATGCTAACATTAGTCGGTGTGGTAATAGAAATACCCTCATGCGGTTTCACCCTAATGCTTATATGTTTTGATCTCCTGTTCTTTCTTATAGTTATCCTGCCAAGGTTATTTGTTTCTATTGTCTTTGTTGTATTATGAAAAAACATAATATTACTTCTTAAAATAAGCTATTATACCAAAGATCATTATCGCTGTACCGGATATCTTATTTATTATGCCGATTGTATTTTCACTTACCCTGTGCCTTATTACGCCAGTAACGCCGCATAGTATTACCCACCAGCTGGCAGATCCTACAAGAACACCGATTATAAAAATAAATATGCCGAAATAATCTTTCTCGTTAATATTGAGGCCAAGACCGGAGAAAAGGGCTATAAAGAATAATACGGTAATTGGGTTACTCAAAGTCAGAAAGAATACGGAACTAAAAGCACCGACGAGATTTTTTGAATCCTTGATCTTTATCTGTCCAAAGTGCTTTTTACTAAAAAATATCTTAAGCCCTATAAGGATCATCGCCAGACATCCTATAGGCTTTATTATATTGCCGTACTGTATGATGAAGTTTGTTATGGCACTAATGCTAAATCCGGCTATGCATCCATATACACCGTCGGCAGCCGTAGCTCCAAGACCGGAGACAAAGCCGTAAAGCTGCCCTTTTCTTATTGTCCTGTTTATAACCAGAAGGCCAATAGCTCCTACCGGAGCGGCAAGAGAAAACCCCAGGATGAATCCTTTAAGAACAGATACCACGTCAACAACCCCTTGAAAAAATCACTATTAATTTGCAAGAAGAGCTATAAGCCGGGTTCTGTTTACGACGACCATTCCTCTAGGCCATGAGTTACCTCATGGCTCAAGCGACCCACCCGCGCATCTTGGACGAGCAGCCCTCGAACATGCGCCTATTTGGTCTTGCTCCGTGTAGAGTTTGCCTGATTTCACTACAGCAGCCCCTAAAGACCCTGTACATCCTTTCTGTTGCACTAGTCCTCACCTTACGGTGGATGGGCGTTACCCACTACACTGCTCTATGGAGCCCGGACTTTCCTCTTGTTAAAAACAAGCGGCCGTCCGCTCTTCTTGTTATTCCTTATTTATATAAATAATGACGCGTTGACAAGACGGGCAATGATGTATTTTCTCGCCCTTTAAGATATCGTTACAAAGCTGCCGCGGAAGGGAGAGGTTACAAACGCTGCATTTGTTGTCCCTAACCATTGAAATGCCAATTCCACCCTTGTTCTCATAGACTTTTACATACCTTGCCTTAAGCTCTTCCGGTATATCTCTCAATATTTTGGCCTTGTGTTCTTTTGCGTCATTAAGTTCTCTGTCTATGATGTTTATATCATCTTTGATACCCACAAGGACTGATTCATGTCCCCTGGACATATTTTTAAACTCAGATTCTATTTGCTCAAATTCTTTTTCAATTGAACTCAGTGCCTCAAGCCTCGCCTTCTCCTGCTCCTGAAGATTAGTAACGGTCTTTTTTATCTGACTGACCTCTTTTAATGCCGCCTGATACTCTTTGCTGTTTTTAACGCTGTTAAGCTTTATCTCTGCTTTCTGGAGTTTTTCCGTTTCATCGGCAATGATGTCTGTGAGCTGTTTTTTCTTTTTATTTTCAGTCTCTAATTGTTCGCTTTTTATTTTAAGTTTAGCTTCTACTTCCGTAAGTTTTTGCCTTGTTTCAAAAAGGAGGTTCGGTTTTTTAAGCTTCCTTTTGGTTAATTCCCTTATCTGTTCGTCTATTACCTTTAGATCGTATAGGACATCATAGATGCTAATATTCACTATTGTGCCTCCGTATGAGAAAGAAATGGTGGGCCCACCAGGATTTGAACCTAGGACCATCCGGTTATGAGCCGGATGCTCTACCAAACTGAGCTATAGGCCCGCAATAAGCTATGCTTTTATATTAAAGCGTTCTAAAAACTGCAAGCTTTTTTATTATAAGGGCTATTGAGAGCCTTCTATAAAGGGTTTCAGTTTCTTAGATCTGCTTCTTCTCCTTAGTTTCTGGAGTGCCTTGGCCTCTATCTGCCTTATTCTTTCCCTTGTTACGTCAAAGTCCTGTCCGACTTCTTCAAGGGTATGGTCACTCTCTTCGCCTATGCCAAACCTCATCCTCAGGACTTTCTCCTCTTTTGGTGTAAGGGTGGCAAGGACCTTTCTTGTCTGCTCAGAAAGGATGTGAATCTTCTTCCTCGCCGATAGGAGTTTCAAGGGATACGGGTTCTTTTGATATCCTGAGCACTTTTCTTACCTTATCTACCGGCATCTCCATGCGTTCCGCTATCTCTTCAGGTGTGGGTTCTCTTCCAATCTCCTGCACCAGCGCCCGTTGGGTCCTTATCAATTTGTTGATGGTCTCTATCATGTGAACAGGTATTCTTATCGTACGTGCCTGATCCGCAATAGCACGGGTTATAGCCTGTCTTATCCACCATGTGGCATAAGTGCTGAACTTATAACCCCTCTTGTATTCAAATTTATCAACAGCCTTCATCAGGCCTATATTTCCTTCCTGGATAAGATCAAGGAATTGAAGCCCCCTGTTCGTATATTTTTTTGCGATACTTATGACAAGTCTCAGGTTCGCTTCAACCAGTTCGTTCTTTGCCCTGTCTGCGATCTTTTCGCCTTCAACTATTTCATGACAAAGGACTTTGAGCTCGGCGAGTTTTAATTTTGAATCAAACTCCATTTTACTCAGAACTTTCTGATACTCCTCGATCAGAACGGATATTTCCTCTAAATAATTAACCGTAATACCTGCCTGGTCCTGGTATTGTTTTGCAAGTTTGGGATTTTTTCTTAGAGCAGTCTTAAGATTATTGAACTCACTTACATTAGAGACCTGCACTTTTCTTAATTGCCTCTTTATTGCAAATTCAGCCTGCTTTATCTGTTGATGATATATTTTAAATTTACTTATTATCTTGTTTATAGTCTTTCTGTTGAGGTTGATCTCCCTAAATGATTCCCTCATCTTCTCTCTGTTCTTTTCAACTTCCTCTATAACCTTATCCCTTTGGACCGGTTTGCTTAATTTAAGGACCTTCTCGTTCAAGAACACGTTAGTGGCAAACAACTTCTGTATGAGCTCTATGCTCTCAAGTATCTTTTTCTCAAGGCTCGTCTCATTAATGGCGTTTTCCATATCATCTCCGCCCTTAACAAGATCCGATACTCTATAGCGACCTTTTTTCAGTTTATCCGCAAGATCCACAATACCGCTTATGCCAAGTTCCGAATTGAAAACAACGTTCAGAATTTTATTCTCGCCGTCTTCTATTCTTCTTGCTATTTCAATCTCACCGTCTCTTGAAAGTAAAGAAACACCGCCCATCTTCCTCAGATAAAGCCTGACAGGATCGCTTACGCCGCCGCTTATAGTCTCTATGTCATCAAAGAAGCCCTCAACTGTTTCAACTTCCTCAGCATTCTCGTCTATCATATACGGTTCTGTTGCGGCTTTTGTCTTTTGGTATTTTTTCTCGTTCTCGACTATCTCTACGGAGTTCTGTTCGATAAGATGAAGGATGGCGTCCATTTCTTCCTTATCCACAATACATTTGGAAAGATTATCGTCTATCTCTTTGAACGTCAAAAAACCCTTGCCCACACCAAGGCTTAAAAGTTCTTTTACTGAATCTATTTTCTCTTTTTCTACAGTGTTCTTGCCTGTCATAATAATATAATTCCTCCGGTTTATTCTAGAACACCTAACATAGGTTTTAATCGGTTTATCTCTTTTACAATCGCCTCATATTCCCGTAAAGTATTTTCTGCGTTTTCACCCTCTTTTATCTTTTTGGAACTCTCTATTCTTTTCCTTTCCAGATATTGCATCTTAAACTTAACCATGCAACCGGTAAATTCCCTTTCAAGATTCATGCCATCGTTGTTTTTTTTATTTATAAATTCTTTTGTAAGGAAATTTTCAAACCAATCAAATCCGGTCTCTTTAGATATATAGAGCCAGTCCGATACTGTCAGCTCACCCCGTTGCCCCATAAGATTTTTCACCTTAGATATAAAATTTCTGAGATCCTCCGGTATATATTCATCCCACTCTTCATCAAAGACCCGTTCAGAGAGCTGGGGGATTAAGAAAAGAACCCTTAGAAGCTGTTCGTAGAGTTTATGCTGAGGACTGTTCTTCACCTGATTGGCTAACCGTATTATGTTGGACGGTTGTTCCTGTTTTTTTGTTCTTACAAGTGATTCGTTCAATTTTCTTATCTCTATGCCGCTTCTTATCGACAATTCTTTAAGCCACATCGTCCTCAGGGAGTTACTATGTATTAAAGCTATATAACCCAAAATTTTATTGGTAATACCGGCCATCTCACTGATCCTATACTCTTTGGAAAACTCATCCGAGATCATTTTTTCCATCAACGGCTTGGCCTTTTTCAATCTTCGTTCAAGTTCATCATGCCCCAGTTTCCGGACAGCCTCATCGGGATCCATCTCATCTTCAAGGAACATCGCATCAACCTTTAAGTCATTTTCCAGAAGCGGGACAAAAGACCTCTTGGCGGCGTTGATCCCTGCCTCATCGGAATCATAAAAAAGAACTATCCTGTCCGTGTATCTCTTTATCAACCCAACCTGTCTATCTGTAAAAGCGGTTCCCAGGGTTGCTACAACATTTTTAATTCCCGCCTGATACAGGCTTATAAAATCCATATAGCCTTCTACTACAACAGCGTAGCCCATATCTCTTA
>JAPLFT010000327.1 GCA_026390535.1 Pseudomonadota bacterium | reverse complement strand
TTATAGTCGTTTTTTATCTTCTTTACCAAATCAATAAACATCAAGTAATTGTTGTTTAGTTGTTGCATTTTTTTTTCCCCAAAAAAAAAAGTCATTAATTTTTCCATAGCTTTAAAATTCGGAAAACAGTCGCATTGCCTTCCTTATATTCTCCGCAGTAGATGGTTCTGTCAATCATGCCGATAGCGTGGATACCGACTTGGATTGGGTCTTCCATTGGAAGTGTTATCTTGCCACAGGTGAACCAGTTCTCTCCGTCAATACTGCAATAGGATGTGAATTCATCTCCTGATCGTTCTAGTCTGAGATATGTTTCGTTATTATCATTTGTTGGAAGAAATCCACGTCCTTTGTCTATCTCCTTATTATTGCTATATCCGTCAAAACTATACTGATGTTGACCCTTTATCCCTTTGGTAAAACATACATAGTTATATCTATCTTTCCATATTAGCAATCCACCAATCTGTGGCTTATCTTCTGATACTGATGATATACAAACTTCGACAGCAAAGTCACTGGATATTTGTCTTAGTAGACGTGGGGCGCTATTATTATTGCCATATAGATTCCGTCCGTTAGCAGAATGGATCTCAATACCTTTAGAATCATCTCTAATATGATATGAACAGTCACCAAATTCATCTATCCAGTTCCATAACGAATTGATATTGCCGAATTGAGAATCATTATCAGAAGAAATTGTTAAAAAACTGTAGGAAGGTTGTATTTTTTCCAGATACCATTGGTGAAAGGAATACATTTCTATTATGTTTGCATAACGTTCTTTAAGATGATGGCACAAATCCAAGAACTCATCTGATTTATTCAAAAGCATATAAGCTTCTTCCATAACTGGCAAGCTCTCCAATAAATTAGCTTGAACCTGAAAGTCAGGTAACACGTCTTTATGGTCGTTATCATCACCACCGAATTGCAGAATTGCCTCATCATAATTGCCACTTCTTAAAAATGCTTTCATAAGCTTTGTAAATCTAGGACGATCCCAGGCTGGTGTGGTTGCCTTTTGGTAAAAGGATATTGCTCTCTCCCAATCCTGCCTGCACATCGCTATATTGCCCAGTCCAATATAGATATTTGAAGTGTATATTGGCATATCTATCTGCTCTGCATATGAAATAGATTGTATATAATACTTCTCAGCCAAATCAATATCACCCAATACAAGCAGTCCATCGGCGATTGATAAAGGCATATAACACAATCCCTTGTTCTCTCCAATTCGCTTATATAGTTCCAATGCTTTCTGCATCAACACTATGCTACTTATGTAATCACCCTTACCTTCCAGAAACTCTCCCTGTCCTGCATATGCTGATGCTAGCGAATTTATGTCATTATGTTGTATAGCAAGTGCCTCCCACTTCTTATACAAATTCCGTGCTATTCCTGTATCTCTATCAAAACTGCAAGAATAGTAAAAGGCAATCGCATTATAGACAGCCCTAAGTTCTGGCGAATATTCGAGTTTATCTACAATAGCAATGTCTTTTTGAATACGCTTACCCCATTCTTTGACGTTTCCTTTACCAGCACTTGAGATAGCAATCTGATAGTCTATTAGCATGGCTTCAATACATTCTGTATCATCTCCCAGTAGATCCAATCCCATCTCCGCGTAATGTATAGCTTCATCAAATCGATTTTGCCAGAATAGCGATTCGCAAACTTGGGCATATAATCGTACTAACTCCCTTGACGATAATTTTAGTTTCTCTCCCAATGCTATAGCTTCATGAAATACTTTTTCGGCTTCAACAGATTTGCCTGTTAAAATATATAATTCTCCTAAACCTTTCTGTGCTTCCAGTTTCCAATGCTCCCTTACAAATCCTTTTTCATCCATTGTATTCAAGACTTCCAGAAAGTAGGAAATGGCGTTATCATTAGCGTAATTCTTCTTTGCCTTTTCCCCTGCTTTGAGTCGATACTCGACAGCTTTTTCCGCATTGTCTGTTTTGGAATAATGCTGTGCCAGTTCCTCATAATACTCATCAAGCCGTTCATGATATAGTTGTTCTATTCCTGTCGCTATCTGAAGATGGAATTCCTTCTGCTTCTTGTCTAGGAGACTTTGATAAGTCGCTTCCTGAGTCAGAGCATGTTTAAATGCGTATTCTAACTCTGGAATCGTATGTTCAGGATAGACTAAATCTTTCTCTTCAAATTCTATCAAGTAATTATTGAGGTTACGCTCCTGCTTTGACAGATGCTCAAGAAGACGATATT
>JAPLFT010000121.1 GCA_026390535.1 Pseudomonadota bacterium | reverse complement strand
CTATATCTACAGTTATATCCTTGGGTATAGTCTCAGAGAGGTTCATTAACACATCAATGGCAGAATCCTTTTTGGGTATTTCTCCCTCTACCAATACTTTTGTTGACCTCATTCTGTTCTGAATTTCAGTCGAAAGCTTGGCAGAATCTTCTATAAGTGTATCCCTGGATTTTTTATCTTTATCCGGAAAAGCTATCTTTATCTTGTTCTCCAATTCAACCCTGTGATTTGCCAGTGATATATTCAAAACAATATTATAAACAATTATAAAAAACACGAGTATCGCAGCAGTGATCACAACATTTTTTATTGTAGGTCTCAAGCGTTTGATTAAACCAACAGTATCGCTGCCATCTGCTATAGACGATTTTGGGGTTTTTCTTAAATTTAATCCTTTGAGTGAACTCTTGCCTATGTATCTCATTAAGAAGCCTATTACGTTTATAAAGACAAGTAATTATGTCATATGCATCTTTCAATACTTTTGAAAAACTGACCTGTTCCTTCGTATATTCGTTCGTATCGCCATCAAGTATTATATATCCTACTTCTATTTTGGATCTTTCAGCCTCTTCATAAGAGACGCCATATTCATTCATTATCTGTTTTGTTACATGTTCTCCGCCATAATTAACAAGTCTTGTATATTCAGGAATGCCTCTTTTTGATATAACAACGTTACTTTTAGTATCACCTATATCGACTACAACAACCGGATGATATGTTATTTCCGTAGAGATTTTTCCATTTTTCTCCACCTGAACGGCATCTTTACCCAGTTTAAGATAATTTAGAAGACTAAAAAGAGCGTCACTGCTGGGTGTAATTACATCGGGATCAGCATCTGCAGCCTTTAGCGCATTTATAAAAAGATCCAGATCCGTCTTCATGGTAGCCGTAATCATAATCCTGCTGCCTCTGGGAAGATTTTCCACCGTCTGCCAGTCATAAACCAAATCCTCAATGGAAAAAGGGACCTGTTCTTCTAATTCAAGAGGAAGAGCCATTTCCACTCTTTTCTTATCCCTGAAAGGAAGAATAAAAGTTCTACTGGTCGTTTTATCTGCAGGATATATTACAATAGTTTGTTCAGGTTTATAGTCATTCACCTTTTTTAAGAGTTTTACGGTTTCCGTTATTTGTTCAAGGCTACTAAGTTTGGGATCTTTGTCTATTATAGTATGTGAAAAATGATTGATGTTATAGCCTCTAAAATTTTTTTCAAAATACAGAGCCTTGATAGCGTAGCTGCCAATATCGAGTATTAAAATCTTCAACTATCTGATCTCCCAATAAACAACGTTCGGTTTGACAGACTGTGTAATGCTGCCTACTGGTGTCGTACTACCCGTTGATGTTGTACTACTCGTCGATGTTGTACTACCTGTCGATGTTGTGCTACTTGCTGAGGCCTTACCGGTAGACAACATTTCGGAGTAGGAATTAGACACATAACATACAATCTTCTTTAAAACTTTGCCACTATACCCCGTAGCTTCTATTTTAAAATTTTCATCGTCAAATGCAAGGGATATCTTTAGAGGATTAAATTCCGTTGATGGAATCTTGGTGTTTTGTCCTATCCAGGTTCTCAACTCTTTTTCATTGGTAAAAGGACCTTCCACATCTATCTTAGCTCTTACGGCTTTAATTTCATCGTCCGTGAGTCTGTTATCTATTGTCTTCCACATATCATCGCTTATTTTATTCACGTTTATCTTGCCGGTAGAAAACACAGTCAACATAGGTGAAATGAAATCAAAAAGTTCATCATTCATACCCTCTATCATATGCAGTTCTGACAGCGTCGGTATAGATGCATTCCTTGGTTTATAAGGAGGATCTTTCCTGTCATAATATTTCGTTTCATCCCCCCCGTTCATAGATTCATTATCGGCATCTATCCAATCTATTATATTATTAAGAAGGATTTCAAAATCATCCATCGAATATCTATGCCCAAACGATTCATCGCTGGTAACTTTTGCAGCATAAAGGTTCTTCATCTGTTCCTTAAAGGTGGTTATGGAATCTTCATTTAATGCAACCATGTTAATATTAATTTTTGAATCCATCCCGGTTATGCTGTGATCAAATATAAAAGGCATTGATATGATCATTGAGATCACATCCGGCGGTATGGTAAAACTTCCCATTTGAAAAGTCTTTATTTTTCTGACTATTGCTAGTCTAAGAAGTGCAACATTCACAGAGGATTTTGCAAGGTACTCGGCTGCAATCTCATCTCTGTAATTTGCAGACATGGAACTTGCCATCCTGGCGTTGTAATTCAGTTCCACTATCATCACCGTTATAACGACTATACTCGCAAGAACAAGAAGAAGTGCCATGCCTCTTTTATTTTGTCTGAGATGCATTGGTCCCTCCCTGTGTTGTAGTTGTGCTACTGCTTTGTGAAAACGATGTAACACTTCCCAGATTATTCGGATTGAGTAATTTTATTCTTTCAAATATCTTTAATTTTTTATCTTTGTTTTCAGAAGATATAGCGGTAATCGTAATCTCCACGGCAAGAGGAAAAGTATTTAGGTGATCCCCTTCTGTGGAATCCCATGTGTCGGACCAGGTGCCATCGGTCGTTGTCCCCGTAGGGCTAAAATACTTGAACGACATAGATTCAATATCTGAAGCTATAATATATTTTGCCCCGCTTTCCTCAATTTTATCATCTATGAATGTCGATTCCCTTTTAATCAGATTATATACGCCGGGATTATCCGGGTCCGATTCCAGATAATAACTGATCTTGCATGTATCCGTTTCATTCGTGTCCTTATAAATCCTTTGATGAGAACTCGAGGTAAAAAATAATTTATCTTTACTGCCTTTAAAAAATGAACTGGGAACATATACCGTAAGAAGGGGATTGGTCTTTGCCGCCTGTATCCTGCTCTGTTGAACTATCGGGGTATCCGCATAAGCATGAAAAGCAAGGCTTATATCTTTATCCAGGTATCTTAGAATTGTCCGCAAAGTATGATAATAGTCGTTTTCGATCGATATTTTTTTCTTTATACGCAGTCCCACATTGGTACTG
>JAPLFT010000284.1 GCA_026390535.1 Pseudomonadota bacterium | reverse complement strand
AGCCAGCTTTATACATTTTACTCAATAGGTTTTGGTCCTTAGCTATATCTGCTCTGACTTGGGCAGTCCAGGTAATATTAATTTTTTCACTTATTATCCTATCAACCAGTTCGTTTATTCGCTTTTTATTGGAAGTAAAATTGTCATCATAGAAAAAAATATGTGGTGTATTTAAGTATGATTGCATGTTTTTTATTTCAGCTATTATTCTATCCACAGATTGTTCACGGAATAATTTGCCAAAAACCGCTGTGACTAAACAGAAATTACAATCAAAAGGACAGCCTCGGGAAGTCATTATCGGTGCTATATCCAAAGATTTATAATTTTCCAGTAACGAATAATTTACAAGAGGTAGCGCATCTAAATTGTGAACCTTTCGTCCCTGGATTATTTTATCAGAATACTTACCATCAATAATATCTAATATAATTTCTTCTGCCTCACCTAAAACCACATGATCAGCAATATTTTCAAACTCGCTAGGAACAACTGTTGCGTGAATACCTCCAATAATAATTTTAACATTTGGATTAGTTTGTCTAAATTCCAGAGCAAGTTCTTTAGTCCTATTGACGTTAACAGTCAAACTAGTGAAGCAGACAATATCCACGTTATATTTGAAAGGTGATATGTTTTCTCCTAGTATATTTTCATTTAAGATTTTGACCTCATGACCGGCATTATGTAATATGGTACCCAGGTATAAAGTCCCCATAAGAGGAAGTCTCATATAGTCGTCAAAAACATTTGCTTTTGAACCACTAGCTTCTATAAATAATATTCTTTTTTTCATTTTTACTCTCTGAAATAATTATTGTAAGACCGAGCAGGATAAAAATTAACCACCAGAATTTATAAGTAACAGAAAATACCAAAAATAAAACTATGCTTACAGAAAAAAACAAGAACGTTAAAAATAAGTAAATTTTGTGATGTGTATAAAAAATGTATAGAACCAGTTGAGATACACCTATGAAACCAATAAATAGCGGCCATAATTCAGATAAATTCCAGCTGGTAAAATTACAGATCAGAGCCAACACACTAAAGCAGACAAAAAAAGTTCCGGCAGCTAAATAAATAGGTTCTATTTTTTTTCTTCTAAAAAAGACAGCTATAAGCCCACCACCTAAACTGGCAATGATCAACGGCCATAGTTTATACAAAATCCTGTAGTTATAATAGGTTTCAATAGCAAATAGAATACCAAGAAAAAAGAGAAAATAAGCAAGCCTTTTGATATTAGATTCCATTGAAGGAACTCCTTCTTGTTTGTTGATTTAACAATAAGTGACTTAAGATAAGCGTCTTTTACCACAACACCACTAGTTTTAATAGCAACTCTTATGGAGCAACTCGCTCCAGTGGATCCCTAAGGAAGGCTCGCGAGGTTTCCGCTCGCCACACATATTTTTGGCGATTTATTATAGTTACAGTTATGGTTTAAATGGAATAATTTACTTGACATAAGCTATAAAATTTTGATATGAGCAAATGACATCCGCCACTTATTACGGAGGGCTTGAAACCATGCAACTGTCAAAGATTATTTTTATTGTTGTACTCGGTCTTTTATCTTCTCCAATTTACGCAGATAACTTAATCCCCCTCGATTCAATGAAAGTTGATAATGAAGCTGTTGTTGTGGGGAGAGGATATAATGGACTTACAGTGGAATTAGCTCCGTTCACATGTACAGAGAAAGCGCCACTTCCCGTAGCATACTTGGATGCTGTAGCCCCAAATGGTACAGAGTTTGAATTCTCTATAAGTAATGAATTCACACAGATCGAATCTTATGAGCAGTTATCTAAGACAATAGATTTTAATTCTTCGTTTTTCAAAGCTATTTCCGTAAGTGTTTACAAAGCACTAAGCAGCAACTCAGAAAGTAAGATTTATCATTACGTTTTGACCATAGGAAGGCAACGGACTTCTGATGGTTCAATATTTACATTACCTATAGAAAAAATAGATATGATTCTGAACGGGAACATAATCAAGTTCAATAATCATTGTGGTACAGAGTTTATTAACTCCATACTTGAAGGATACAAAATAGACGCTATTTTGATTGTAAAAAATAGTGCTACCACAAGCAACACAAAAAGCGGTGCAGATATAGATCTAAGCAAAGTGTTAACGGCCATAGCCGGAACAGGCGTTTCTGAAGAAATAAAAAGTTTTATAGAGGCAAATCTTAAACTTAAGATGGGAAAAAACAATATTTCTAAAGACGCTACTGTAGAATTACATATCAATTTTACGCCAAGTTCTCTGGAATCCTTATTGCCTTCTACAGATAAAAACGAGACTAAAACCGTAAAAAACATTCCTACCGGAGATTATTTTTTCAGCACTGTTAATACTATGAACGGTTTTATTAATTTGGTGACAGAAAAATTCCCAGAATTCGTAGCTAAAGATATAAAAGAGCGGGGAACGAAATCGTTTTCCCCTATCGCAATAAAGACCAAGGACTATGAAGACATATTAACATCAGAGGCTGAACAATATGCAGTATTCAGTTATTACAGTTTATATAAAGAATCTCTAAAAAAAATAGCAGATCTACGTTCTCAGGTTGAAGTAACAGCAGATGCTCTTAAAGCGTTGGGACCAAAACAAAATATCAGAAAACAAGATCACATGATAGATAGTTTGAGCAACTCCATTCTAAGTTGGGAGTATTTACTGGATAGTTTAAAATACATTTGTTCCATAAAAAATGAGACGTTGGAACATTCCCAAAACATGACCCCATTTGGACAGGTTATATACTGTATAGGTTTGGTAAATCCTGAAAAACTGGAAAATCTAAATAACATTAAAGTAATCAAAGATCAGAATAATAAAGAATTCATCAGCACTGGTGACACCGGAGTAGTATGGATCGATGATACAAAAGGTAATGGAATGGTCTTTATAAAAGATGAAGCTGATAGCAGTAAAGCTAAACAGAATAAACCTATTAAGAAAATACTCATGCCTATGCCGGAAGAAAATGCTTCTTACGCAGTAAATACCAGTAAAGTAATTGCCGAAGGCAAAAACTTGCAGTCCATGATAGTCGATGAATTGCCTAGAATAGGCAAATGTATAGAAAGAGGTTTTACATCAAGCGCTTGTCGCAATACTCCCGTTTATTACCTGGACATGTCTTCTTATACAATTCAAGTTATTAAATAGCAGGCCTTTACTGTATTTGGTTTAAGTAATTTATTTTTTTCCCATTTTATACTCTACAAATTTTTAATTTTATATTCAACCAGTGCTTCTAAAAACATCGCAGTAAATTCTTTATCTGATTGTGGATTCTGAGCAGTTATTAATTCTCTGTCCCGTATTACATGGCTGGTCCAGGGATTTCCAACGACGACAGTACCGCCGGCCTTACTTAATTCATCCTGAACATAATAGGGTAAATAGCCATCTAAATTCCCTGATTCTTCTTGTTGTTTTTCTTCGGCAGTTGAAAATGCAGTCATCTTATATCCAGTGTATAAAAAATCTCTTTGAGAATTCCTGGTTGAAAGCAATGCTGCTGTGCCGTGACATATAAGTGCCGTAGGTTTTTGTTTGTGGTGAAAATACAATAGTATTTTGTTTACATCTTCATCTTTGTATAAATCTTCCATCGGCGCATGTCCGCCGGGGAAGAAAACACCACTAAACGAATTTAGATTACGTTGAACAAATTTAAG
>JAPLFT010000272.1 GCA_026390535.1 Pseudomonadota bacterium | reverse complement strand
ATTGAGCCTTGTCTATACCGTAAACCTTCATCCTAGCTTCCAGTATACGTCTAGTTGTGCCGAGCAATGCAGCAAGTTCAGTATTTGATAATGTTGAATGAATCTTTAATGCCTCTTTTATTATTTCTTCCTCTAGTTTTTTTGTTATACCGTCTATATGCTGAAAACCATTTTCTATCTTTATCTTGGTGCCTGTACCAATATCATCCGAATATATTTCATGTTCTGGAAGATGAATCTCGTTGACTCTGATCGTATTTCCTTTTGATATTATCAGGGCTCTCTCTATTATGTTCGATAATTCCCTTATATTTCCGGGATAATCATAGGATAAAAGTTTATCCATGGCTTCCGGACTCAACTGCTTGGTTTTTATTCCAAATTCGATGCATTTTGTATTTATAAATATGTTAACAAGTTCCGGTATATCTTCCTTTCTTTCTCTTAAAGGAGGTAATTCTATGTGTATTACATTCAATCTGTAATAAAGATCCTCTCTAAATTTACCTTCCTTGATCAGGGTTTTAAGGTCTTTATTTGTAGCGGCGACTATCCTGGAAGAATAACTTATCTGCTCCAATCCACCAAGACGTTCGAATTTTTTTTCTTCCAATACTCTCAATAATTTTGCCTGAAGTGATGGAGACATTTCCCCTATCTCATCAAGAAAAATTACGCCGTCCGGCGCCAGTTCAAATTTACCTTTTTTGGTCTTTATGGCACCTGTGAATGCTCCCCTTTCGTGTCCAAAGAGCTCACTCTCCAAGAGAGATTCAGGGATCGATGCACAGTTTATGGCAAAGAACCTGTTTTTTGCTCCGGGACTTATCTGATGTATAAGACGGGCCAATACCTCTTTTCCAGTTCCGCTTTCGCCTGTGATCAGAATGTTAGAGGGAGTACCTGCGGCCCTTTCCATCAAAAACCTTATTTCTTTCATCGCAGGACTATTGGCAACAAAAATAGTGTTTTTTTGTTCCTTATCATTGAGCATTTCCTTAAGAAACATGTTTTCATTCTTGAGTTCCGTTACTTCCATTGCTTTTTTTACGGATCTAAGCAGATCATCATCGCTGAAAGGCTTCATAAGATAGTCATATGCCCCGATCTTGAGAGCTTCAATGGCGGATTGTACGGTGGAGTATGCGGTCATCATTATTACCTGGATTGAAGGATGATTTTCTTTGATATTTTTCAAAAGATCCATACCACCCATTCCGGGCATTGTAAGATCGGTTATTATCAGATCTATGTCATTTTTTTCTATAAACTTTAATGCATCCTGGGCGTTGTTTACAGATGATACTTTGTAATTTCCCTCACCGGAGAGAAGAATCTCCAAAGAACGGCACATGTTCTTTTCATCATCAACTATAAGAAGTCTGTAGCCCATCGTTCATCTCCTCCCTTGGAAAACTTATCACGAATACAACTCCTCCCTCGGATCTGTTTTTCCATTTTATATCCCCGCCATTTGAACGTGCAAGCTGTTTTGTAACACTCAAGCCAAGACCCGTACCATGTTCTCTTGTGGTAAAAAATGGATCGAAGAGTTTTTCTCCGACTTCCTCGCTGATTCCCTTTCCGGAATCCGAAATATTTATTTCTATGCCGTCTTCACCCATATTTGTATTAATCGTTATGAGTCCTCCCATGGGAGATGCTTCCTGAGCGTTAAGCAGGATATTTAACAACATCTGTTTTAAATGATCCGGATCAACATTGAAGGATTTCACGTCATCTGAAATATTTATATCTAATTTATGCCCGTACTTTTCAATTTCAGGCTTTATGTTCATAAGATAAGCCTTGAACTCTTCAACACTGTAATTTCTTTTTATAGGTCCGCCTTTTGCTCGTGAAGTTCGGAATTTATAAGAGCGATCTCTATCTGCGGATACAGGGACTTTAAGAACTGAAAATCATCATGTATGAACCTGGTCTCGTCCTCTAATTTTTCTCCTATTATCAGAACTCCTCGGATCTTGTCCTTGCCTATGGGTAAAAAGTATTGGGCAGAAATGGTTTTTAGATCCGCTATTTCTATCCTCTTTGCCCTTGGAGGAATAGCCTCTGCTATATCATTTATATATTCCACGACTCCGGGCTTAAGGAATATCCTTTCCAGGGCATGACGACTCATATCCAGGCTTATAAATCCCCTGTGAGACGAGTAATGCAGGGTTTTTCCGTCTTTTGAAGGATACAGTAATCCTGCCGATTTTAAAGATATCGCGGTACTTATTTTTCTCCCTAAAACCGCCCCAAG
>JAPLFT010000157.1 GCA_026390535.1 Pseudomonadota bacterium | reverse complement strand
ATTTTATGTGCCCCAAGATTAATTATATCGCCAAGCTGCGTTATTGGCTTTTCTATAGAATTGACTACAGCGTCAAAATCAAAGTCGTCATCGTCTTTTACTTCGTTAAAATTATCCAGCAGTTCACTTATCTCGATGTTGTCAAAGCCCGTTAAGCTGACATCAAAGTCTGGCATACTTTGAAGATCAATAAGGAGTTCTGCAAGTTTATTGTTGTCCCAACTTCCGCGAATTTTGTTCAAAGCAAGGTTCAATGCCTTTTCTTTTCCAATAGGTAGGTCAACAACACTAACCTCTACCGCATCCAGCCCCTGTTCCTGAAGTATCTTAAAGCGTTGGTGACCAGAAACGAGAGTTCCTGTTCTTTCATTCCAAACCATTGGCTCAACGTAACCAAAGCTGTTAATACTCTGTTTCAACTTCTCGTAGTCTGGATGACCAGGCTTAAGATCAACTCTAGGATTGTAGGGGGCTGGATTGATATCTTTTAGGGGGATGGTTTTTATGTTCATTTCTTGACACCTCCATAACCTTAAGACTCTTCTAACAAATAAGAGTATGTGGTGTCAAATATATTTTTTAAATACTTTAAATATTTTAATTACTTTTTTCTTTGAAAGGACTATTTTGTGCTATAATAAGGTCCAGGGGTGCCAACTATGAACAGGAATCAAAAGGCTATATTGGGCTTGTTAGCCAATGCAGACGGAGAAAAAAGGACTTTACAGGTAATTGCTGACAAGCTGGGGCTGGGCAGCCCTCAAGCAGTTAAATACCACCTAGAGCAACTTCGTAAGGACGGAAGAATCGAAATAGATCCTGAAACAGGAGAAATAAGGAAAGTGTCTATTGAGTCTAAAAAGGATGGCAAGGACGTACTCATCCCAGTATTGGGTGCTGCCAACTGTGGAGCAGCAACTCTTTGTGCTGAAGAAAGATTCGAAGGATTTTTAAGAGTATCCTCGAGCATAGTTAAAAAGGTGAAAGGTATATTTGCAATAAAAGCAGTTGGTGACTCTATGAATAAGGCTAGCATTAAGAATAAAAACATAGAAGATGGTGACTATGTTTTAGTAGACACTAGCGATAAGAATATAAAGGACAAAGATTATGTCCTGTCCACCATAGAAGGTCACGCTAATATTAAAAAGTTTATATGTGATAACGAGAACGAACAAATAGTTCTAATCTCTGAGTCTGACAAAAATTATCCGCCGATAATAATACATAAGACCGACGACTATTCATACCTTGTTAATGGAAAAGTTGTTCAGGTTGTTAAAGTTCCCAAGTGAGTCGGAATTAACTTTTTATTGATTGGGTGTTTTGCTTGTTTATTGATACGAAACTAAATCCTCTATCTTTAGCAACGTCAATGAACACTTTAAGCGTGTCTATAAAAGCATCAATATCGTCCCTGTTTATGTCGTGTAACAACACAATATCTCCAGGCTTTAATTTAGATATGGATTGACGGGCTTTTTTTTCTGTCCAAGTAAACTGGGTGTCGAAAAACCTAAC
>JAPLFT010000101.1 GCA_026390535.1 Pseudomonadota bacterium | reverse complement strand
TTTACAGAGGATTACGGAAACCACCAAAAAGCCGTAAATAAATTTCAGAAAGACCCTGCGGCCAGGAAAGGTAAAAGCTGGCGAGATCTAAGTAAAAAGTAGAATTTGAATTACAAATTTTAATATAACCTTCGTTTTTTGCCCGTTCTAAATCTACATTCACTAAAATCCATATTGAAGTATTTGCAGGAAGCAGGCCAGATGGATTTTTGCGTTCATGTAGATTAAGAACGGGCACCCAAAAAACTGCATAAGTTCTATTAAAATTTGTAATTCAAATTCTACTTTTTATTTGATCCCGACAGTCCGCTTATATCTAGCCTAGTCTTTTCAACATCGCTTTTGCCTTGTTGTAGTATACATCATCCATCGGTACGATATTGAATATCATTTTAAGTTTAGATTTTGCATCGTTAATATCAGGATACGTTGCTGACACTACTGCTTTTTCATAAAGCGTCTTTGCCTGTTCGTGCCTTTCTTTCTTTATGGAAACAACTCCATCTATAGCTGATTGGTTATATGGGAATATAGCCAGTATTCTATTATAAACTTTTAATGCTTCACTCGTTGCATCGGATTTTCTAAGTAATCCGGCTTCCCTGTTCATTGGGACGAATATCCGGTTTGTTATTTCCATGATCTTATTCCCCATTGCCACAGCCTTAAGGAATGAATTTCTGCCGGCCTTTGTCTGACCCATGTTAACTATTCTCTGGGAAAGTTCATATGCTCTGGAGTAATTTTCTTTTTTAAAGGCTTTTTCCATCTGTTTTGCATATATATCACCCATAGGGATCTGCTTTACGGTAGGTTCCGGCACTTTTACCATTTGCGCATTCAATTCTTTTTCTGCCGTTATAAGTCCCTCATATGCAGAATCATTATATTCGTCCAATGTTATGACCTTCATGAATATACTCATAGCCTGGTCATAATTTTTATCTCTTAACTCGCGGTATCCGTCTTCCACCAGCTTGGAAACGAGTTCTCTCTTGTCCGTATCCTTTTGTATTTCATCTATTTTATCATCTACTGCCGTTGCTTTACCCAATGCTTCTTCGCATGCCGCTATAAATGCCGGAGCTATTATAGAATCAGGTACCATAGAAAAATATGTCAACATCGAGTTTTTGGCCAAAGAGTAATTTTTGGATTTAAAATGATATTCACTCAGTTTAAAATAATTTATTGCTTTTATCTTATCCTCTTGACTCAGATTCGCTTTTGCTATTTCTTCCTCTACACTTGCCATCTGGTTAAGTTCGGCAACATTTCTTTTTATTATAGGACTGACTTTTGCTTCCTGTTCACCGCCGAACATTGCCCACGTAGCTGCAAAAACAACAATACTTACAATTAAAGCAGTGATTATATTTTTACTTGTAAATATACCGGATTTTTTAGTGTATTTTTTCTCAAATGAGGATTCAAGGATCGAAGGCGTTGATAAAACCTGTTTTTCCAGGTCGCTTCTTGTAAGTACAAAATTAAACAGGGTACTTCCGGCAATTATAGTATCATTACCGGTAAGTGTAATGTTCTTTACACGCTTGCCGTTTACCACGATGCCGTTGGAGCTGTTAAGATCTTTGATCTCAAATCTGTCACCTGATCTTACGAGCATAAAATGATTTCTGGAAAGCTTATCATCGTCTATGCTAATATCTGCCTGATCTGATCTGCCTACGATTACACAATCCGATAGTATGTTCTTTTGAATTTTGTGTCCGGCTTCAGAAGATATTATCTCCAGCACAGGCAATAAAGGTTTTCTTGAGATAAAGGTTGATTCGATTACCTTATTTTCCATTGTAATTTTCCCCCGCTTTTCTGATTATTAATGCAATTAAAGTGCCAAAAGCCCCGGGAATCGAAACCTCCTAGAGTTATTGACCTTTTTTGGGGTATAAATAGTCCTTGGTACACAAAAAAACATATATTTATTTTACAGTGCAGTGTATAATTTGTGTACAAATAGCTTAAGCGAGAACATATGATAGTATTTTTGTCGTTGCTGATGACATTGCTAAATGGTGTTGAAATTGTTACTCCCTATGGAGCGAAAGACCTTTCTCTTGGGCTTGGAGGAAGATCATTCATAGATGGCTATGATGCTATAAGGATAAATCCGGCAGGTACAGGATTACTGGATAGCGGTCAATTTGGCATCGGCCTTAATTTTGGAACTTATGCATCACTTTCCGTTGGTTACGTCGGTGATAACGGTTTTCATCTGATTATAGCTTCCAAAGACATAGATCGGGCTCGCACTGTTGAATCTATGGAGACATATATCGGTTATGCTACTCAATTGTCTAAGTGGTGGGTCATAGGGGCTAACCTTGGTTATAATTACTTAAAAGTTAAAAACGGCTGGGATGTCAACTTTGGAATAGATTTTGGCCCCGGATTGCCTACGGCTCAAAAAACCGGTCTGATAGGTTCTGTAACTATACGAAATCCTTTTGAAAATGGAGGAGACGGAGAGGTTTCAGCCGGCCTTGGTTATAGCTATAGATCTGTCTTTAAAATAACGGTGGATAATATTATCGTTTATAGGACCAAGGATCAGAATGGAAACCGGACAACAGCACAAAAGAGAGATGATATTGTTTTTGCCGTAGAGTCTTTGCCTACGGCGGAAGAAAACTTTTCCATGAATGTTTCTGCAAAAATTGTCGGTGTGGAGAGAGATAACAACATACAGGCAGGCTTTGGCGTAGGTTATGTGAGTGAATCCTTCAGATTTGATGTCGGATTGTATTTTACGGATTTTCAAACCTCTTTCTTTAAGAACTCCATGTTTGGATTCTCGCTGATCAGCGGGGTTTAATCTTATCTTATGATTATTTTTTTTCTTGTCTCGACTATTCTATCAACTATCTTGCCAAACGTTCAATCTGACTTTGATGTAAAAAAAATAAGACTTAAAAATGGAGCCACGATTATATATTCTTCGATCAATTGGGGGCAACCGACTAAGATTATCGGTGTATTTTTTAAAAATGGTGCAACCCTTAAATTTGACAAAAAAACAGGTCTTCCCGCATTAACTCAGCAAATACTTTCCTTGAAAATAAGAAAACTTTCAAGAGAACTGGGTTTTAGGTACAGATCTGATCTCACGTGGGATTATCTTGCCTATATACTTTATTTGCCTCCAGGGATGGAAAAGAATAGCCTCTCAAGAATATGGTCTGCTTTTTACGAAGAGACAACAGTGGAAAATTCTGATTTTAACTTAGGTAAGAACAATATCGCATTGTCTATAAAATATGATTTTGAACATAAAATAATTACGTTTCCTCTTATAAGTTTTATGGCACACCATAACAGCATATATAGCATTGGAAAATATGGGAGTCTGGAGGATGTGAATAGTATCCTGCCGGGTGAATTTACAGATTTTAGCCGCTGTTATATCAACCCCAATAATTCCGTAATAATATCGAGTGCAGAAAAGGATATTCGTGAACTTACAAGAGTGATAAACACCTTTAAACCATGTTTCAGGGATGAGAGGTTTGAGGACGAAGGGATTGTAAACTTGAATGTCCCTGGTAGGAGTATCAATTATATTAAATCTGAGAAGAAAAATTTTATAATTAAATTAGGATTTCCTTCAGCGAGTTGTGAAAAAAAGGAAAGTTTTATTTATGATCTTATAGCGGAAATCTTAAAGCAAGACGAGATTATAAGTGCCTTATCGGGGCAGATAAGAATAAACAATCAGTGTTATTTGAATAAAGGGGTATTTGAAATTATTTTTACGGATGTAAAAAAAGATGCAGAAGAGATCACAACCAAACTTATGCGGAGAATAAGATTTTTATCATCTGATTTGGATACCGCAACTTTATCTTTGGCGAAAACCGAACTCGATAAAAATTTTGGGGATATCATTGGTAATAAGGAATCTTTTGTTTGTCTTCTCGGGAAGACACAAATCTCTTCCGGCAGCTATGAAAATTTTCTTAACTATTTAAAAATGATCGAAACTGTAAAACAACCGGAAGTCAAAGAAATACTCAAAAATATATCAAATGAGAATATATATAAAATGTATATAAGGCAGGAATAATAAATTTGAAATATTTTTATAATTTCTTTATTTTTCTTTGTTTCAGCGTGTGAGATAAGAAAGGAAGATACTAAAAGAGGGGAACATCCTTTCGAGTACAAAGGAGTGAAATCTGTATACGTAAAAAATTATAAATACGGGGAAAATTATTCCATATATAAGGCTGATGAGCACGAACTTCCTGTATGGTGCAGTATTAAGGATACATATGCAAACGTTGTAAAAAAATTTAATAATGATTTTATAAAAAAAGAAACTAAAACAATACCTACGTTTCTTGTCTGTTATTCCGGAAACACCCCGGTTGTCAACACCCAGGAGATCGAGTCATCTAATGGTTCTGTATATAGGAAAAACTTTCAACAAACACCGTTCTTGCAGGAAGAATTTAACCCGTATTCCAAACTTTACCTGATAGGCATTGTATTATCGGGTAAAGGCAAAGATATTTTACCCGAATATTTTAATCTGTATAAAGAATTCTGTATGGAAGAAAAAACCGAATGCTGTATGATCAACAGCGGTCAGGATATGGTTTTTAATGTAATTATTGAGCATCCATATGATTTATCAATTATAGAAAAAACAATAAAAAATATTAAAAAATTTATTGATAACAGGGGTATTTCTGAAGATGATATAAAAACAGGATTTAATCTGTTTAAATCTACGTTCGTCGATAAGTGTTCATTTGAACGATGGTACTATGATTCAATTTATATGAATATTGTTAAACCGGAGATTTTTTTAGACTACAACAACTGGTTGGCCTATTTTAAAGATGAAAACGGGCAGGAAATTAAAATAAAAGGCGTAGGGATTAAAATAATAGATTCAAAAAGACTTTCTCCCCAGGATTTTGCGGCATTAAAGGGAACGTTAAACAGGCTAACAGGCGAGTTCTAATTGTTTAAAAAAATTACTGTGGTATTTTGACATAGATATCTGTCCGTTTATTTTAGCACCATCCATTATTGTTACAGCCGGAGCTTTTATATTTCCCGAAACATTTGCCGTTGATTGAATCAAAATATTGCGTTCTGCTGTGATATCACCGGTAACTGTTCCATAGATTACTATCAGACTTCCGGATATATCTGCGTTTACAAGGGCCTGTTCTCCTATTATAAGGAGTCCTGAAGATTTTATATTACCGTCTATTTTACCTTCAATCCTGGTGTATTTTCCAAAAGAAAAATCACCGGAAAAGTAGGACGTGAGACTTATGACGTCCATTTCTTTATCTATATCCATGTTCTGGAGCATTAATTCGATTTTTTTAATAATGACATCTCCTTTTGTAAAGCATTATTCTCTTCCGTTATTTTCCAATTATAAGCCCATTGAAAAACAAAACTGATAAAAAATATTATACATCCGAGGATAAGCACAGAGTTAATAACTACAATCCATGTTAGCAATTTTTGGGATACATTAAAAACCCTGTATCTTTTGTAACCCTTGTATATTGCTATTATTATGTTGTCAGATTCTTTTCCTCAGTTTCAACAGATCCTTGTTTTCAAGTATTATACAGCCCCTTGTTGATTTCTTATTACTTAAACGCTCTATATCGTCTGTGCCGTGTATCCAGATGCCGTTACCGGTCTTTTTAAGCAGTATATCTATTGGATTCGGATAATTGAGAATAGTAGCGGCGGCACCGTAACTGTTATCCGGTAAGTCATTTCTGGTCATCATAGAAGTGGCAAAGTAAACACCTGTAGGGGTTTTATAATCATTTTCCTTAAATTTTGTGCCCTTTGATTGCCCATATGAAACGTAAAATTCATCGGACGTCTTATAACCGACGGTTTTTCTTTCTACCAGCCTTAAAAGACCTTCATTTTTACTGACAATAATTAATTCAGAATCCACAGGGATTGTCACTGTAGCGCTAAAATTGGCCATTAACGGCATTACTATGAAAGCAAAGATTAATACACCCATATCAAGAACTATGATAACATTCTTTTTATATGGCAAAAGTATTTTTTGTTTCGGATGCTCATATAAGCAGCACAAAGGATATGGCATATAAGAGGTTTTTGTCCTTTATAGAATATGTAAAAAAGGAATCGGCAACCGACCTGTTTATACTGGGGGATCTTTTTGAATTTTTACATGGTCATGGCGGATATGTAATAAAAAAGTATCAGAAATTATTCGACGGGCTTAAAGCACTTTCTTTAGCCGGTACTAAAATATATTACTTATATGGCAATCATGACTTTGATTTTAAATTGCCTTTTGACTTTATACGAAGTTCCGCTTCCTTTAATAATATAGAGGTAGACGGAATAAATTGCATGGTATTTCATGGTGATGGGCTGGATCCGCACGATACAAAATACAGATTTTTAAAGTCTATAATAAGAGGCAGTTTCTTCAAATTTATAGTCAAGTTTATACCGGATTTTATACTCTATAGAATAGCGGGTCTTTTTTCCGCCATAAGCAAAAACTCCGGCTCTTCAAAAATGGTTAATGAAAACAGGTTCTTATATTATAGAGACTATGCCTTGAAAAAACTCTCTTACACCGACCTTAATATCGTGGTTTTTGGTCACACTCATGTTCCGGATTTGAGCAGAATAAATTTAAAGAATGGAAAGTTTAAATACTACATAAACACCGGCCACTTTGGGAGGAACGGCACCTACGGTATCCTAGACAATGACTTTGTTTATATTGGAGTTTTTAATAATAAGATGTTACTATCTGAGTAAGAAATATATTAATCTGGAGGGCTTATGGGGCAGTTTGACGTTAATTCATTTATTCGTGATCATCAAAACGTTGATGAGTACAAAGAGTACAATTGGGAAGGCTCTTTTCAGGACTACGTCGATATAGTAACCAAAAAACCTCAGGTCACAAGGAACGCATTCCAAAGAATGTACGATATGATCACATCCAAGGGCTTTGAGGAATATGTGGAGTTCAAGAAGAATATCCTAAGATATAACTTCTTCAAGGATGAAGCTCACGCCGGAGCTGATGCCATATATGGTCTTGAGGTCTCTTTGATGAAGCTGATAGATATGTTCAAGGCAGCGGCAAAGAGCTATGGTCCTGAAAAAAGAGTTATGCTGCTTCATGGCCCAGTCGGTTCTGCAAAAAGCACCATAGCAAGGCTTTTAAAAGAGGGTCTGGAAGAGTATTCGAAAACAGAAGACGGTGCATTATATACATTTAAATGGGTTGATCCAAACCCTTCAGCAGGCCAGGAAAAATTACTTGGTGGTGAGCAGTTTTTAAAGTGTCCTATAAATGAGGAACCGTTAAAGCTTGTTCCTGAAGAACTAAGAGTAAAATTCTTAGCGGAGATAAACAAGAGCAAAAAGAGCGATTATAGAGTTACCGTTAAAGGTGATCTGTGCCCAAGTTGCAGATATATATACAATCAATTGATGAAACGTTATAACGGTGATTGGACCAAAGTTGTCGAGCATGTGGTCGTTAATAGATTGATACTCTCTGAAAAAGACAGAATAGGTATTGGCACCTTCCAGCCTAAGGATGAGAAAAATCAGGATTCAACGGAGCTAACAGGCGATGTAAATTACAGGAAGATCGCTATATTCGGCAGTGACTCCGACCCCAGAGCGTTTAATTTTGACGGTGAATTTAATATTGCGAACCGTGGTATGATCGAGTTCATAGAAGTATTGAAGCTGGACGTAGCGTTCCTATATGACCTTCTTGGGGCAAGCCAGGAACATAAGATAAAACCGAAGAAATTCTCACAGACAGATGTTGATCTTGTGATAATAGGTCATACTAACGAGCCTGAATACAGAAAACTCCAGAGCAACGAATATATGGAGGCATTAAGGGACAGGACACTCAAAATAGATATTCCATACGTTACAAGACTGTCTGAAGAGATAAAAATATATAAGAAGGATTTTAACGAGAGCTCTGTACGCGGAAAACACATTGCTCCTCACACCGTAGAAATGGCAGCTATGTGGGCAGTGCTTACAAGGCTTGAACAGCCCAAGAAGGCCAATATCTCTCTTGTTCAGAAATTAAAACTCTACGATGGGAAAATGTTCACCGGATTTACTGAAGAAGACGTAAAAGAACTCAGGAAAGAATCAAAACACGAGGGAATGGAAGGTATATCTCCTCGTTATATACAGGATAAGATCAGTAATGCCCTTGTCTCAGCGGCATACGGGGATATGGGTTGTGTTAATCCGTTCATGGTAATGAATGAACTTGAGGGAGGATTAAAGCATCACAGCCTTATAGATTCTGATGACAAGAAAAAACACTATATGGAACTGCTTGCCATCGTTAAACAGGAATACGAGGATATAGTGAAGAACGAGGTCCAAAGGGCGATCTCTGCAGATGATGACGCTATAGCAAGGCTTTGCTCGAACTACATAGATAACGTCAAGGCATACACAAGAAAAGAAAAGGTAAGGAATAAATATACCGGAGAGAACGAGGAGCCGGATGAAAGGCTCATGAGATCCATAGAGGAAAAGATCGATATACCAGAGAGCAGAAAGGATGATTTCAGAAAGGAGATCATGAATTATATAGCGGCGCTTTCTCTTGAAGGAAAACAGTTCGACTATACGACCAATGAAAGACTTTACAAAGCTCTGGAACTGAAATTGTTCGAGGATCAGAAGGACACCATAAAACTTACATCCCTTGTAACAAGGGTCATCGACAAGGAAACGCAGGAGAAGATAGACATAGTTAAGTCAAGATTGATAAAGAACTATGGTTACTGCGAGATATGCTCTACCGACGTACTTAACTTTGTGGCTTCAATATTCGCAAGGGGTGACGTAAGGAGAGAAAACTAAATAATCTATGGTTTCAAGAATAGAAAGGGATCATGCCCGTTTTAGGGATATAGTTAAGGGTAAGATCAAGCAAAACCTTAAGGATTATATCTCTCGTGGGGAGATGATAGGAAGGATAGGCAAGCAATACGTCAGTATCCCAGTCCCAAGGATCGATCTTCCAAGATTCAGATACGGACTTCCTGAGACCGGAGGCGTGAGTTCCGGCGACGGTGAAGTTGGAACACCTCTGGGACCGGCCTATGATCCGGAAGAGGGCGGTCAGGGTGACGCAGGTAATCAGCCCGGCGAACATGAGCTCGAGATAGATATATCATTTGAAGAACTGGCAAAGATGTTGGGAGAAGAGCTTGAACTACCGCGTATTGAACCAAAAGGCTCAAGCAGGATAGAGGCTCTGAAAAGGGTTTACAGGGGAGTGCACCTTATAGGTCCAAAATCCCTTGTGCATTTTAAGAGAACATATAAAGAGGCCCTTAAAAGACAACTTGTCGCCGGAGAATATGATCCCGATGATCCTATAATAATTCCTATAAAAAAGGATTTCAGATACAGAGGATGGAAGGACATAATACAGCCTCAATACAATGCTTTGATAGTATACATGATGGACGTATCCGGAAGTATGGGTGACGAGCAGAAAGAGATCGTCAGAACGGAATCCTTCTGGATAGATACGTGGCTGAGAAGTCAGTACAAGAATCTAGAGACCAGATATATAATCCACGATGCTTCTGCAAGGATGGTGGATAAGGATACTTTTTTCCGCACAAAAGAAAGCGGTGGAACCTTGATATCCTCTGCCTATAAACTCTGCAACATTCTTATAGACCGTGAGTTCTCTCCTGAGGAATGGAATATATATCCGTTCCATTTTTCGGACGGCGACAACTGGTCATCCGAAGACACAAAAATATGTATAGAGATATTGAAGAACCACCTTATCCCCAAATCCAATCTGTTCTGTTATGGACAGGTCGTAAGTCGCTATGGCTCAGGTCAATTCATTAAAGATCTGAAGGAGAACTTCAAGGAAGAGGAAAAACTTATCCTTTCTACGATAGAGAGCAAGGATTCCATAATACAATCCATAAAGGATTTCTTAGGTAAAGGAAAATGATATACGGCACAGTCTTAACACCGGAACTTCAGAAGCTTAAGGGCGAGATAGAAGCACATGCGCATGGCTATGGTCTGGATTTTTTTGAGACCATATTTGAGATGATAGACTATAAACAGATAAATGAGATCGCGTCTTACGGCGGATTCCCCACACGATACCCTCACTGGCGTTTTGGAATGGACTATGACAGGCTCTCAAAGAGTTATCAGTTTGGGCTTCATAAGATATATGAGATGGTTATCAACAATGATCCCTGTTATGCGTATCTGCTGAATTCAAATAGCATGATGGACCATAAACTTGTTATGGCGCACGTATTTGCGCACTGTGATTTTTTCAAGTGTAACATGCATTTTTTTGGCTCAAACAGGAAAATGATGGACGAGATGGCAAATCATGCGACCAAAATCAGAAATTATATGGATAAGCACGGTATCGGCGTAGTAGAGGATTTTATAGACATATGTCTGTCCATAGAGAATCTTATAGATTACTACGCAATTAATCAGGAAGATGCTTACAAACCTATTAAATCAGACGAGGAAGGATCTAAAAACAAAGTCTATAAGATAAAAAGCAAGCAATACATGGATAAATACATAAATCCCGAGGACTTTTTAAAACAACAGAAAGAAAGGCTGGACAAGAAAAAAGAGAAATCAAAAAAAACCCCGCCTGAGCCCGTAAAGGATGTCCTTTATTTCCTTCAGGAACAGGCACCTCTTGAGACCTGGCAAAAGGATGTTTTGTCCATAATAAGGGAGGAGTCATATTATTTCTCCCCTCAGGGACAGACAAAGATAATGAATGAGGGTTGGGCCAGTTACTGGCATTCAAAGATAATGACACAAAAAGCGTTAAGGGATTCCGAAGTAATTGACTTTGCAGATCATCACAGCGGGACTGTTTATATGAGACCCGGTTCACTTAATCCGTATAAACTCGGACTTGAACTCTTCAGGGACATAGAGGAAAGATGGGACAAAGGACAGTTCGGAAAGGATTGGGACGAATGCGATGATTACAGGGTTAAAAAGAACTGGGATAAAAAACTTGGTGTCGGAAAAGAAAAGATATTCGAGGTTCGTCGTTTATACAATGATGTTACTTTTATAGATACATTCCTTACCCCGGAATTTGCCGAGGGGTTTAAGCTATTCACTTTTGACGCCAATAAGCGCACCGGACAATGGGAAATATCCAGTCGTGAGTTCCAGAAGATCAAGGACAAGCTCCTCTTCTCACTTACTAACTTCGGTCAGCCATTTATTTCTGTAGAGGATTCGAATTACAAGAACAGAAGTGAACTATTACTGCTGCACAGATACGAGGGTTTTGACCTGAAAATATCAGAAGCCCGTCGTACAATGGAAGGCGTGTATAAGATATGGAAGCGTCCGATTAATGTAAGAACAATTATTCAGGGTGAGAAAAAGATATTAACTTACGACGGCAAAGAGCATACGGAAGAAAATTACGATTAATCTATTGCGTCGGATCCCCAGTTGTTACAGTGGAAGTTATAATACATTTAGCATCACTTGTTTTTCTAAGATTCAACAAACAGTCTCTTACTGTCAAAGAAGAACTGGCTTTTAATTTTAGATAAGCGGCTTTTTGTGCAATTGTCCATGTGCTTGCATCCAGATTATCCATTTCCATATAAAGGGTTTTTTGAGGGCCTATTACAAAAATATCATAACCGGAGACATCAAGAGATCCGTGTACACGAATATATACGGAACCTATATCGCCGATTTTGGTATAACCGGACATTCCGGTTGAGCATAACGGATTTGTATTATTTGCTATGTAATATACAGCGTTGCTGCAATTTATTATACCCATGCTGGTTGCCGTTATTTCTGCGTCGTGATCATAACAAAAGGACAGGGTAGAAGTTATCTTTTCCAATTTAGTGCTGGGACAAGTTGAAGCGATTTTTGCAGGGTAAAACTTAAAAATGTTGTATGAGGTATTACCACTGCCGTAGCTGTTAGTGGCATATATTATAGGGACTATAAGGACTATTAGTGTCAGTAATATTTTTTTCATATTAATACCTCCAAATTCTTACATAAGTATAGCGGAGCTTCCAGTGAATCTATAATTAACTACGGCGCAATATGTCCCTTCTAAACTGGTGCTGCCGGTTAATGATTTTAAACACGTAACAAGATCATCGGCCACATGATCCTGGATGCTTGGAACATCTCCTTGCCATGATCCGTCGCTGGTCCATTCTGCGGAACTGATATCCATTACGATGGAAGTTTTCTTTTGCGGAGTTAGTACAAATATCTGGTTGTTAATCTGACTTATTCCTATACCGTCAGTTGTGCTTCCTATTTTAAAAGAGCTAACACTATTACTGCCTGATTTATTATCACACGTTAGTTTATAAATGTTGTTTCTGCCTAATATGCTCAATAAATAAACGTCCCCGCTACATTTTACGAATCTGAATATATAAGTACTGTCACAATTAGGATCCGATGAATTATCACATATTGTGATTGTAAGCGGAGCCGCTCCAATCGTTAGATCGTCTTTATCCTGTTGGGACCATTTCCATAGTAAGCATGAATCACTCTGATAGAAATTACATGTTAGAGCATCTGCGTAACAGCTGTCAGATACCATTTTATAGATGGCAATTCCACCCCAACTTGGAACCCTTGTGTCTGTTTCAAGTGCTTCAGGTGTTATAGAAGAACACAGGGAACTTGTATCTACGCAATTGCCGTTTGAATCTATCTGACAAACTATACATTTACCGCTTACCAGTGTTTGGCCTGCAAGGCAGCTCCCACCACCACCGCTTTTTCTACTGTTTGTACATCCGGCAAAAAATAGTATAGTCGTTATTACCAATATAAAGGAAAATAAGTTTTTATTTAGCATATGTACCTCCCAGACCTAGCCTTTTTAAATGTTATTAACAATTATATCATATTCAGTCAGTTTTGTCAACTATATATTTGAATTACATACATTCATACCGGCAATGAAAAGCAAATAGAGCGTCAATTACACATGCAATTATAACTTACAAGGAAGATTTAAATGTGAGCTTTGTTTCCGTCGGATTTTTAAATATAATTAGACAGCTTCTTTATTGAGTTCTTCCTGTTCTTTTCTCAGTACATTTAAAAATGCTTCTACTACGTAAGGATCAAACTGTGTGCCGCTGCACTTAATAAGTTCATCGATTGCAGCTTCTATGGGAAGTCCTTTTCTATAAGGTCTGTCTGAGGTCATTGCATCAAACGTATCAGCAACAAAGATAATCCTTGATATAAGAGGGATATCATTACCCTTTAATCCGTCGGGGTAACCAAATCCGTCGTAACGTTCATGATGTGCACGTATATATTTTTTATATTTCTCCAGGTTTTTTATGCCGTCTAATAATTTTTCCCCATTAGCTGAATGCTGTTGCATTATTTGATATTCTTCTTTGGTTAACCTTCCAGGTTTTTTAAGGATCTTGTCTGGAACCCCAAGCTTGCCGATATCGTGAAGCACGGAAGCTATCTCTAATGATCTAATGTCTTCCTCATTAAGTCCGATTTCATGGCCTATTTTTACGGAAAATTCTATTACTCTAACCGAATGCCCCTGAGTGTATTGATCCTTTTCCTTTAATGCGTTTATTACTACGTTTACGATATCCTGAAACTGTTCTTTGTTTTTTAGCGTTAATGCCGCGATTATATCGTATAAATCATTTGGTAAGTTCTTTTTATCCATAAAAAAACCGCCTTTTTTAGCTTCCGTTTATACCTTTGACAAATCAAATAAGGCTACGGGTTAAAATTATTTAATTAATATCTATTATTCGGGGCAAAGAGGTAAAATATCAATTTGTTTCAAATAAATGTGTCAAATTCTTGGGCTATGGTATAATTTGGTCATGTTTAAAATAAAGAAAACAAACGTAACCACGAGATCTATTTTCCTTGTAAATAGGCCATTTCAGTTTAAGTATTCAATATTATTGTCATTATTGGGTGGATTGGTGGCTGCTCTTTTTGCGGCACATGTTTTTTACTTTCTTAACGAAAATATCCATGTGTTCATTCCAAATTTTAGTGAAAGTCCGGAAATTGCACAGGTAATATTCGGCGAGCAGAAAAAAATAGCGATTTATCTAATGGTACTTATTTTCCTTGTTATGTGTGTTTTGTTCTTTCTGGGAATTATTTTAACTCACAAGATAATGGGACCGGTATTAGTATTAAAAAGAAAAATGCAGGATGTAGCAGAGGGACGTTACAGTGCCAGAGTATATTTAAGAAAAGGAGATGAATTAAAAGATCTGGCAGTAGCTTTTAATTCTATGGCTAAAACCCTGCAGGAAAAATCAAGACCTAAAAGATTAAAGCCCCTGAAGTTAAAACCTCTGAAATCAAAACCCAAAAGATTAAAAACCCGCAAAAAAAAGTCATAATGCCTCTATACTAAACGTGTTATTGAAGTCTGGATGATTCTCTGGTAAAGACAAGCTCTTATGTCACGTTTAAATACTAGGATCATAAACATGGGTAAAGTTAGTCTGGGCAGGGGTAACCCTATAGCCATACAATCTATGACAAATACGGACAGTACAAAACTGCTTGAAACGTTTACCCAGGTGGAACAACTAGTAAGGGCCGGATGTGAGATAATCCGTATAAGTGTTCCTAATGAAAAAGCCCTAAAGGTATTTTTGGAGATCAAACCTAACGTTGAAGTCCCTTTAATAGCGGATATACATTTTGACGCCGGTCTTGCACTAAAATGTGTTGAAAAAGGTTGTGCAGGAGTAAGGATAAATCCCGGGAACATCGGTGGGAAAGAGTCAATCGTTAAAATAATAGATGCCGCTAAAAAAAATAAAGTATGTATAAGAATAGGTGTTAATTCCGGTTCGCTGGAAAAGGATTTATTGCTCAAATATAGTCGCCCTACGGCTGAGGCTCTTGCGGAATCCGCACTTAATTGGGACGAATTTTTTAAAAAGCAGGATTTTTATAATTTTAAAATATCCATTAAGTCTTCAGATATAGCGACTATGGTAAATGCAAACAGACTTGTTTCCTCAAAAACAGATACTCCTCTCCATATCGGACTTACCGAGGCCGGAACACTTGTAAGCGGCGTTGTCCGCTCTGCAATCGGGGTGGGAGATCTTTTAAAAGAAGGTATAGGTGATACTATAAGGATATCCCTTTCTTCCGATCCTGTTAATGAGGTCATAGCGGCAAAGGAATTATTAAAGGCGTTAAAATTAAGGGAAGGATTGGAAATAATATCGTGCCCCACATGCTCAAGGACAGAGGTTGATGTTATAAACATAGCCGATAAACTGGAAAGAGAATTCAGCTGGGTTAATATTCCAATAAAGGTAGCGGTCATGGGGTGTATAGTAAACGGTCCCGGAGAAGCAAAAGAGGCTGACATCGGTATTGCGGGCGGAAAAGATTGCGCAGCTGTTTTTATAAATGGTGAGATTATTAAAAAAGTTTCAGTAGATGATGCATATACGGAGATTTCCGACTATATTAAAGAAAAAATAAAAACTAAAAATAAAGTATGAAGGAGATAGAAAATAATGGCTGAAAGGATTACCCCAAGAAGTGAAGATTTTGGTCAATGGTATGTAGACGTAGTTTTAAATGCAAAACTGGCTGATTATTCACCGGTGAAAGGCTGTATGGTCATAAGACCGACAGGATATGCGATATGGGAAAAGATACAACAGCAGCTTGATAGTATGTTCAAAGAGACCGGGCACGTTAACGCGTATTTTCCTCTTTTTATACCGGAGAGTTTTTTACATAAAGAGGCAGAACATGTGGAAGGTTTTGCTCCTGAGTGTGCAGTTGTTACTCACGGTGGGGGTAAAAAACTTGAAGAACCGCTTGTTATAAGACCGACCAGCGAAACTATAATTAATGCGATGTTCACAAAATGGATACAATCCTATAGAGATCTCCCAATGCTTATCAATCAATGGGCTAACGTTGTCCGATGGGAGATGAGAACTAAATTGTTCTTAAGGACCACCGAGTTCCTGTGGCAGGAAGGACACACTTGTCATGCTACAGAGAAGGAAGCCAGGGAAGAGACAATACGAATGCTGAACATATATAAAAAATTTGCCGAGGAGTATATGGCGATCCCTATAATAGACGGCATAAAGACAGAAAGTGAAAAATTTGCAGGTGCAGTAGAAACATACTGTATAGAGATGTTGATGCAGGACGGTCGAGCGCTTCAGGGAGGAACAAGCCACCTTCTTGGACAGAACTTTGCAAAGGCGTTTGGAACAAAATATCTGAGCAAGGAAGGAAAACAGGAATATGTATGGCAAACATCATGGGGCGTTTCCACTAGACTTGTTGGAGCAATAGTACTGGCTCACAGCGATGATAAAGGGCTTGTACTTCCTCCGCGTCTTGCTCCATTACAATGTGTGATCATACCTATATTTAAGAAGGATTTTGATTCTTCCAAACTTTTGGAAAAGATAAATGAGCTCAAAGATAAATTGAAAGACAAGGTCTCTGTAAAAATTGACGATACGGAAAATAACAGCCCTGGATTTAAGTTCCATCAGTACGAAATAGAGGGAGTGCCTGTTAGAGTGGAAATAGGACCTAAGGATTTTGAGAATGGTGTATTTACTATTGCAAGACGTGATACCGGAGAAAAATTTACTATTCCTTTCAAGGATGCCCCCAAAAAAATAGAGGGACTTATGGAAGAAATACAGAACGCCATGTTCAAGAAAGCAAAGGACATACTTGATTCAAGAACCTTTACCATGGACGACTATGAGGCCTTTAAAACCAAATGTGAGGAAGGCGGTATGTTCCTGCTCCATTGGTGTGGAAGAAGGGAATGTGAGGATCAGATAAAGGCGGATACAAAGGCCACCATAAGGTGTCTGAGTTTTGATTATAAGAAGGAAAAAGGAAAATGCATCTGTTGCGGCAAACCTTCAGAGAGAAGAGTGCATTTTGCAAGGTCACATTAGCGTAAGAAAACAGAGAGGTCATAACTAATATGGAAAAGATAGACCCAAGGGTAATAGTTGCACTGGACGTAAATAATATAGAAGAGGTTCGTGACCTTGTAACTAAGGTTGGTAAAAACCTTAAGACCTTTAAAGTGGGGATGAGGCTTTTTACAAAGTACGGCCCTTCTATTGTTAAAGAACTAAAAGACAAAGGCTACGATGTTTTTTTGGACCTTAAATATCACGATATACCGAATACTGTAGAAACTGCTTGTAAAGAGGCTGCAGGGCTTGGAGTGGATATGCTTACTATACACACAAGCGGCGGAAGGGAAATGTGCAAGGCAGCGGTAAACGGTGCGCGAGATGGTGCCTCAAAGTCCGGTAAAAAGATTCCCATAGTCCTTGGCGTGACTGTGTTAACGTCTATGAATGAAACTTTATTAAAAGAAATAGGGATAAATAACCCTGTTGATGTTCAGGTTATTAATCTGGCTAATATGGCAATATCAGAGGGTGTAGGTGGTGTGGTATGTTCTCCGCTGGAAGTGAAAAAACTTAAAACACAGATAAAGAAAGATTTTATTGCGGTAATACCCGGGATAAGACTCCCTGAAAATAATACGAACGATCAAAAAAGAGTAGCTAGCCCTGACACCGCAATTGCCGACGGTGCAGACTATCTTGTTATAGGGCGTCCTGTTTATGGAGCACCCGACCCGGTTAAGGCATTAAAAGATATCTACACCCTTATGGCTAAAGTCAATAATGTGAAGGTTAACAATAAATGAGCCTTTGGATCTACGGTATAAATCCCGTTTCAGCAGTAATAGATAATCGTCCAAAAGATATAAAGGAAATAGTCTTTATAAAAACCAGGGATGAAAAAAAAGAGGGAGATCGTCTTGCCTCTATAAGACAGAATGCTCAAAAATATAGGATCAGAATATCTGAGCAAACAGAAGAAGAAGCGTTTGAAAAAATCAAATTTCGTCCTGGGGCAAATCATCAGAGGGTATTTGCCTTTATTAATCCTATTCAAACACCGTCTTTGATGGATGTCTTGAACAGCGATAAAGATAAAAAAGGCAGAATCTTTTTTATGTTAGATGGGATCACGGATATCCACAATCTTGGGGCGATAATAAGGACAGCGGTTGCTTTTAATGTAGAGGCTATAATCGTTCCAAAAGACAGGAATGCCAGCATAACCTCGGATGTGTATAAGACATCAAGCGGAGCGGTTGAGTATATAAAGGTAAGTGAAGAACTGAATCTTGTTCGCGCGGTTGGAATACTCAAGGAAAATAATTTTTGGATCTATGGCTTTGAGGCTGACGGCACCCAGGATATTCGTAAAGCGGATCTTAAGGGAAATGTTTGTTGTGTGATTGGCGGCGAGGATTCCGGCATAAGAAGACTTTTAAGAGATAACTGTGACATGATACTCAGGATACCGATATCCTCAAAGGCACATTCGTTAAACGCATCCGTATCTGCTGCAGTAGTTATGTATGAAGTTCTAAGACAGTCATTTCCCAATTAGCGACTGATTAAAAAAATCTTGCAATTTGATACTTTAGAATATAAATAGTTTCAGTCCTGTAAAAAGGGCTGGTGTAGCTCAATGGTAGAGCAGCTGATTTGTAATCAGCAGGTTGCGGGTTCAAGTCCCATCGCCAGCTCCAGTTCTAGTCTTTGAAAAATTGTGGAGAGGTACCCAAGTGGCCAAAGGGGACAGACTGTAAATCTGCTGGCGTTAGCCTTCGAAGGTTCAAATCCTTCCCTCTCCACCATATCTTACTTCGTCTTTTTCCTTTATGCTTCGTCAGATTCGAACTCAGCTCCTG
>JAPLFT010000340.1:1694-3777 GCA_026390535.1 Pseudomonadota bacterium | reverse complement strand
ATGAAGGAATATAAATTCATAACTCTGCAAAAAGAGAGATTGAACAATAATCTTACAGAACAGATATATTTTGAGGTAAAGACAGCTGACAGATTTGAAGCCCTATGCAGGATAATAGACATGGAACTTGAATTCTATGGCCTAGTATTTTGCAGGACAAAAATAGAAACGGATCATATAGCAAAAATGCTTATAGATAGAGGTTACGAGGCTGAAGCCTTGCATGGAGATTTATCACAGGGCCAGAGAGAAAGGATCCTTGATAAATTCAGAAGACAAAAACTTAATATTCTTGTGGCAACAGATGTTGCGGCAAGAGGAATAGACATCAATAAGATGACCCATGTAATAAATTACTCACTTCCCCAGGATCCGGAATCCTATGTGCACAGAATAGGAAGGACAGGAAGAGCAGGAAATAAGGGAACAGCAGTTACATTCATTACACCGATGGAATATAAAAAACTTGTATTCATACAGAGAGAGACCAAGACCGATATTAGAAAAGCTGAGATACCTAAGGTAAAGGATATAATAAAAATAAAGAAAGCAAGGATCACAGAAAAATTAATAGAAACGATCGAGCATGAAGATAACAGTAATTACACTGTATGGGCGGAACAGGTTCTTGAAAAATACGATGCACAAAGAATTATAGGAGCTCTTTTAAGATATTCCTTTAAGGATGAACTTGATGAAAGTTCTTATAGCGAGATAAGTGATGTGCGTGCCAGCAGGAACATGATAGACAGGGATGGAACCACTAGATTGTTCATAGCATTGGGCAGAAAAGATAATATGACAAAGAAGACGATAGTAGATCTTATTAAAAATACCGCAAAAATAGAAGACAGGAACATAAATGAAGTTATTATCTTTGATAGATTTTCTTTTGTTACAGTTCCTTTTGAAAAAGCCGAAGCGGTAATCAATAGTTTTAAAACCTCACGTCAGGGTAAAAGGACCGTGGTTACAAAGGCAAAACCAAGAGAAGGTAGTAATTCAAGACATTAGTAAACGTCTTGACTAGTTTAAACTTTAAGTTATTGTGCCCTCTATAAAAAATATAGGGGGCTCTTTAAAATGATAAAAACTCTTAGGATTCTTTTTTTAGTTACCTTTTTAATAATATTTTTTGATGGGGCAGTAGCATTTGCAACACCGTCTACAACATACTGGTCTCCAGCGGTCATTGATGTTCAGCCTTATAATGTATGGCATATTGGGATTGATAACTATTTTATAGTTAAAAAACCATCATCTTTAAAACCTAACGATGGTCCATCGAGTTTTCCAACAGATGTTCAAATTACTGTTGGCGTTCTTCCATGGGAGAAAATCCAAATGGAAGTGGGAATAGATGCTATGTATCCGTCGAATGATCCATATATGTTCCATGCTAAGATTGGAACACCTGAAAATTCCATCTTTGCAGGTTCTCCCGGTATAAATATAGGTATATTTGATGTAGGGACAAAAACCGGCGGAGCCGCAAATGCCGGTCGTACTGATTATGACATTGTAGATTTTATTGTAGGTAAAACATTACCGTATAATCTTGGTCGTCTTCATGCTGCATATTATGTTGGGAATAGAGCTGCGCTTAGATCAAGCAGCGGAGATGAACAAAACATGGGATTCATGATCGCGTATGACAAAGGTTTCTTTTCCACAACGGATAAATCAGGGAATGAATACAAACGTGTTGTTTTTGCCGCAGATTATATAAGCGGAAAGAATTATATCGGTGGTGGAGGTTTTGGGCTCTACTATTATTTTACAAAGGATATTAGTTTGCTTGTCGGACCTGTTTGGATGAACGACACGATGATAAACGGACCGATGAAGATAACTACGCAGTTGGATATAAATATCTAGTGAGATCTTCAGATATCTTTAGGTTAATAATACTAGCAGCAATCTGGGGCGGATCATTTATCTTCATGAGGGTCTTAGCGCCAGTTCTGGGCCCTGTTGTAACCGCCGATCTTAGAGTCCTTATAGCAGGACTTGCGTTGATAATTTATTTTAAGGTTATCAAGTTCGACCTTGAATGGAAAATAAACTTGAAACATTATCTTGT
>JAPLFT010000340.1:0-1688 GCA_026390535.1 Pseudomonadota bacterium | reverse complement strand
CATTATCTTGTTATAGGTGTAATAAATTCCGGTATTCCCTTTTTGTTATATGCTTATGCAGCTCTTCATATACCGGCGTCGTACTCTGTCATACTAAATTCAACTTCACCTATGTTTGGGGTAATATTTTCCGCTATCTGGCTTAGTGAAAAATTAACCATAAAAAAGATTTTTGGAATAATACTCGGTGTAATAGGGGTCGGTTTTGTAACAAAGATAGGAACAGTTGCTACAGATATTTTCTTTTTCCTATCTGTTGCCGCGTGTTTAACGGCCGCTATCTGTTATGCACTTGCCGGCGTCTATATTAAATTGTTTGTAAAAACCGCTAAACCTATGGGAATAGCGGGTGCCAGCCAGCTTCTGGCGGGGCTTGTTCTTTTGCCTTTTGTATTCCTTTCACCTGTAAGAGGAGATATCACAACTCCCGTTATATTTAATATTTTAGGACTGGCATTACTGTGCAGTGCGATCGCGTATCTGATATATTATAAATTGATCGCCGATGTAGGCCCGACCAAGGCACTTACAGTCACTTTTTTAATGCCGGCTTTTGGAGTATTATGGGGGTATCTGTTCTTATCCGAGTCGATAACTTTGCCTATGATAGTGGGTTGTGTACTTATAATAGCTGGTACAATCCTGGTTGTTAAAAAACAAAAACAAATCTAATGTAATTCCTTTGAACAGTTGTCTAAATAAACCGCGAGGTTTATTTTATAACCATATGATTTTACTGTATAAATTTAAGGCATGGACTTTGCTTGATTTAGGTATTATTAATAAAGGAGAACCATGATGAAAAAGCTGATCATAATCATAATTCCATTGATGTTTCTTACCAGCGCGTTTGCAGACAATTTACCTCTATCCGAAGATATTGCAGGATTACAAAACGAAGAAAAAGCAATGGGTGTTCCATCAAATCCTGCTTCTAATGATGAAACATATAATTTTATTGAAAATGTAAGTAAAATTGTAAAGGGTTTAGAAACTCAAGATAAAAATACTTCCGAACAGATTGATAATCTAAAAAGAAATATTTTGTCAGAAATTCCATGTCCGGATAAAGGAATTAATATATATAAAGAAATTAATGTATACACCATAGATATAGTTGCTCAAAAAATAAACGGGAATGCATCCAGTAAATTTTATGTATTACGGGATATTCTTAATCCTCATTTAACGAAGAGGAAAAATGAAATAGCATCTGTGGTCTTCTATGATACGAGTAATAGATCCTTAAGAGAATATTTTACGAAAATCTCTTACAGTATACTTCACGGTGATATGCTTAAAAAAGGTGATCCCAGGATACAAAAAGTTTCATATGATTATTCTCTTAGTGTTGGATATTCTATTAAAGATGATAAGGTCTTTTTGTCAGGTGACAATAGTGAATTGAGATCCATAGAAAACTTTAAGAAAGTGATAGGGGAAAATGGTGGAAAACTAAATAAAATAGAAGCGTTGAATAAACTTGAAACATTAAGAAAAGCAATAGTAAAACTTGCAGGAAACGGGAATGAATACAAAACGGAAAATAAAACAGAAAGTACGACAACAGAACAAAATTAATAATGACCTTGGGTCTGAGAGAGTGAGAATTGTATTACGATCCTAAAAGTTTTATCCTACTTGATAAAATATCCAATGTACTGTTAAAAAAATACCAAAATGTGCCG
>JAPLFT010000056.1 GCA_026390535.1 Pseudomonadota bacterium | reverse complement strand
TGCCGGTAGTTTGTCAAATTTATCACTTTCAAGATATGAAAGAATATTTATATTTATTTTTGTGTTTGAGGCTATTTCTTCTATACTTATACCCTTCAATTCCCTGTTCTTCTTAAGGTATGCCCCAACAGTTTGCAGATTTTCGCCATGCATAATTACAAGTCCCTCCGACTAAAACAACGCAAATCAGTAACTACATATCAGAGTCATTGATACTTGACAACCCAGTATCATGTAAATATAAGCATATGGAATGTTGGCGGGGTAGCTCAGTTGGTTAGAGCACTCGGCTCATATCCGAGTTGTGATGGGTTCAAATCCCGTCCCCGCTACCATATTCAGCTTCTCCGTTATTTATAACAGAGCATATATGCAGATTTATAAGATCCTAAATCAGGGTTCTTTTTCAAAGGACGACATAGCCACGCTGTTATCCATACATAATGACGCGGATAGGAATACTCTTTATAAAAAAGCGTATCAAATAAAAAAACAATTCGTAGGAAATATCGCATATTTTAGAGGATTAATAGAATTCTCTAATATCTGCGCAAAAAACTGCCTTTACTGCGGGATCCGATCCGGTAATACAAAACTAAAAAAATATGAGATGACAACGAAAGAGATATTGGATGCAATGGATTTTGCATGGAAGAATAGATACGGTTCGGTCGTGCTTCAATCCGGAGAAATAAGTACACCAAAATTCGTAGATAAGGTAGATACAATATTACAAAAAATCATGGACACAACAAACGGAGAGATAGGAATAACACTCTCCTGCGGGGAACAGACAAAAGAGACATATAAAAGATGGTTCGAAAGCGGGGCAAGGCGATATCTTCTGAGGATAGAGACAAGCAACAAAAATCTATATTACAAAATACATCCAAAAGACGAATATCATTGTTTTGAGAACAGAGTAAATGCCCTCAAAAACCTGAAAGAGATCGGATATCAGACAGGATCAGGAATAATGGTTGGATTACCGTTTCAGACAATCGATAATATCGCTGATGATATACTTTTTCTAAAAAACATTGATATAGATATGGTAGGGCTTGGACCATACATAGAGCATTCAGAAACCCCGTTGTATAAAGAAAAAAATTCTCTTATTCCAAGAATTGAAAGGTTTAACCTGGCCCTAAAAACAATCGCTATATTGAGAATACTGATGAAAGATATAAACCTTGCTTCAGCTACGGCGCTTCAGGCAATAGATCCGGAGGGACGGGAAAAAGCCCTGCTGGCAGGGGCAAATATCATAATGCCCAATATAACACCGACAAAATACAGAGATGATTATCTATTATATGAAGATAAACCCTGTACCGGAGAAGATGCTGTTCTCTGCAAGGGGTGTCTTGAGGCCAGAATAGCAAAATACGGCGAGATCATAGGTTATGGAGAATGGGGAGATTCCAAGCATTTTGATAAAAGAAAGAATTCAGACAAATAACGCTAGAGGTGTAATCATGTTAATGAAAAACCAGAGAGCACATATAGGAATATTCGGAAGAAGGAACGTCGGGAAAAGTTCTTTAATTAACGCATTGGCGGGAGAGGATATTTCAATAGTCAGTGAACATGCCGGAACCACAACCGATCCTGTTAATAAGACTATGGAGCTGGGAGAAGTAGGTCCTGTAGTACTTATAGATACCGCCGGTATAGACGACACCGGCGACATCGGAGTTAAGAGAATAATTGCCACAAAAAAAGTAATCAAAAAAATAAACCTGGGGATATTGGTCATTACAAATAATGAATTTAACATTCCTGAAATGGAAATAATCAAGGATTTTGAAGAATATAATATCCCGTTCTTTGTAGTCTATAACAAATCAGATATTGATAAACTTAACGCTGAAAAGAAAAAAGAAATAGAACTTAGATCAAAAACAGAGGTTATAGAATTTAGTTCCGTCACAAAGCAAAATCTTAACCTGGTTCTGGAAGCTGCCAGAAAATATATGCCAGATTCTGTTTTTAATAATCCGTCTATACTGGGAGATCTTGTGTCCCCCGGAGATGTTGTTATGCTGGTAACCCCCGTAGATATAGAAGCACCCATGGGAAGGATGATACTCCCTCAGATGCAAACCGTCAGGGATGTCCTGGATAATAATTGTATAAATATAGTTTTAAAAGAAACGGAATTGGAGCTGTTTTTCAAAAAGTTTAATATCAAACCCAAATTAGTAATAACGGACAGCCAGGCCTTTAAAAAAGTAAACTCAATTGTCCCCAGAGATATTCCCATAACGGGATTCAGTATTCTTTTTTCAAGGCTAAAGGGTAATTTCAAAAAATATGTGGAAGGAACAAAACAAATATCAAATCTCAAAGATGGTGATAATGTTTTAATACTTGAATCATGCTCTCATCATATAATCAGCGATGATATAGGAAGGGAAAAATTACCAAGATGGATAAGTGATTTTACAGGCAAGAAAATAAACTTTGATGTTGTAGCCGGGCTGGATTCAATCCCCAAAAATATAAAAGAGTATTCGTTAGTGATCCAATGTGGCGGATGCATGTTGACCAGAAAACAGGTATTGAACAGATTAAAACCGGCAATAGACAACAACATCGCTGTAAGTAACTATGGCATGGCAATAGCCTACACACATGGAATATTTGAAAGGGCCATAGAAATATTCAACAGATAGAAAGTATAACACGTCGGTATTAATAGAACGTATATACAGCACCAGCTCCCTCAGTTATGCTATTGTCTTTTTGACAGAAAGGATCCTGCCCAACACAGTTAATCCCGGTTGCATCGCTTTGCTCATGAGGAGCGCCTACGGCAACAACATCTCCGTTGCATGCCACTGCCGACCCGAATATATCTGAAGGATCTGTATTGGATGCCTTCAGATAAGCAAGTTGGAATCTGGGAGCTCCGCCCTGTTCTTTGACAAAGACATATGCAGCACCAGATGATGGAGCATTATTATTTTTCGCACTGTCATTTATTCCTACAAAGTCGCTGTTCTCTCCAGGGGCACCTACAACAAGGACATTGGTATTACCCACACCCCCGTCTATGGATGAACCGAATAGATAATTTGAATCGGAATTAGAAGCCTTTATATAGGATTCCTGAGACCACAATAAATTAGTGAGGTCTTTTTGGAAGACATATACAGCTCCGCTGTCTGTCTTTGGATTAATAAGTTGGTTATCATTGCCTCCAATACCCGTAGCACCGCTATCTTCTTTAGGAGCTCCTACAGCAAGATAATTACCGGCAAGCTTAATTGCGTAACCAAACCAATTATCCGCTTTTGAGTTTTCAGACTTTATATAAACCTGTTGCGTCCATGAATGTCCGTTTACAACAAATAGATATACCGCACCGGATTGTGGAGCATTATTGTTATTTATCATATTACTATCGCTCATAATAAAAATACCTTGTGCGCTGCAGGCTTCCTTATATGCCCCTACAGCTATAGTATCAGTGGATATAGATACGCTAAATCCAAAAGCATCACCACGATCCGCATTAGATGCTTTTAAAGCAGCTTCCTGACTCCAACTGGTTCCTGGTGATCCGTAAAAGATATAGACTTCGCCCGCTCCTAAATCTTGACCGTCTGCTCCTACAACAATTCTGCTACCATTGGTAGCTACACTTCTTCCAAAATTATCACCAATCGTACCGTTAGACGCTGTTAATACTGCCAAAGCCGTTAAACTCCAGTTTCCTCCATTACTCATAAACACATAAACAGCACCGGTATTATTATTTTTTCCTCTGGCGCCAACTACCAGCAAATTGTTATATACAGCAACACTGCTGCCGAACAGATCACCTGATGTTGCTCCTGAAAAGACTTGTGTCTGACTCCAATTTCCCCCGCTATCTCTTGTAAATATATATACAGCACCCTTATTACCGTTGATATTCTCTGCACCTACAGCCAGAGTATTTCCGTACATAGCCATAGCTTTGCCGAACTGGTCAAGGTCTACCGGCGTTGTATCTTTCTTTATATATGCCTCCTGTACCGTAATCCCTCTTTTTCCATTCAATGTATATGTCTTGTTTACGGCCCCATCCCATGTGGACGTAACAACTAAACTTATTACATTACCGCCGTTGAACGGCATGGATATAGGAGTTGATGTGGAACCGGATGTAATAACTGTAGGAGTAGTATTAGTTATTTGATCAGATATTGTAATTATAGATTCTGCCGCACATTTCGGTTCTGCAGTCGGAGTAATAGAAACTTCATTTCCAGATATAGGCATATTCAGAGCATACAATGTGGTTCCATAATCAAATACCGGAACAAGTTGCCCACCGTTGGATACAGTAAGGCTGGAGAGTCCAACCTCGCTGCAATGATATGTATATGTTGCGGAGGCAACGGCAGAAGGCATCCATCCTGTTTTACATGCAATCGCCTGATATGTATGCGTACCTAAAGATATAGGTAGAGGTATAGGTACTGAATAAGTATAAATATTCGCACCGCCACTACACGTCGGGGTAGTTATTCCGTCCACTGTATAATATATTATTGCATCGGACGGAAGCGTAGTAATAGTTATATCCTGTGGCCCGGTATAAATCGTTCCGGAAGGTGGGTTAAATGTCGGGGCTTTTACCGACCCCGTTATTGTAT
>JAPLFT010000195.1 GCA_026390535.1 Pseudomonadota bacterium | reverse complement strand
GGCGGATATGCCCGTCACGGTGGCGGCGCATTCTCCTGAAAAGACCCTTCAAAGGTTGACAGATCTGCTGCATATGCCGCAAGGTATATAGCAAAAAATATAGTCGCTGCAGGTCTTGCAGAAAAATGCGAAATCGAACTTGCTTATGCGATAGGAATTGCTGAACCGTTGTCGCTGCTTATAGAAGATTTTGGAACCGGCAAGGTCGATAATGGAAAACTGATCGCTGCAGTAAGGGAAATATTCCCGCTAAAACCGGCGGACATAATAAACAGACTTAACCTTAGGACTATCCCGTACAGCAAAACAGCTGCTTACGGTCATTTTGGAAGAGAGAATGAAGGCTTTACATGGGAAAAACTTGATAAAGTCGATGTACTAAAATCTTTCTTCAACATTAAATAGAAAGACGTAGAACATAATTAAATACAAAAAAGCCCTTCTCACCTGAGAGGGGCTTTTTGCCCGTTCTAAATCTACATTCACTAAAATCCATATTGAAGTGTTTGCAGGAAATAGGCTAGATGGATTTTAGCGTTCATGTAGATTAAGAACAGGCACCCAAAAAGCTGCGTAAGTTCTCTTAATTTTTTTAATTTAAATCTTAAAAACTCTACACCCATGTGTTTAAAAAGGTTGAACAAAAACCCTCAAATGTAGTATAGTCCAGGGTATGAAAAAACTTCTTTTAATGAGTTTTGTATTCTGTTTTTCCGGAATGATTTATGGATCACCTCAAACTGATATAATTCCTGAAGAAATGCGTTTCCCCCGAATATGTAAGAGTGGCTTTCTTCCTCTTAAAGTAGAGCATTCTACGATCGCCGATACCTGTATGGTAACTACAGGATGTAGTGATACCGGTATCCTGCGTATGCTTGCCATGACTGCTTGCCCGCTTTCAACATGTAAGAAATTCGAAAAACTGCCGCGTAATTATAAAATAACGGAGATAGTGGACTATAGTGTATGTGAGATGGTTATTAAGGAAATAGCGAAAGAGGAAACCAAACCGGTAGCAAAAGCAAAGGGAAAAGCTTGAATAAAAGTCCTCAAATATAGTATAGTCCTGTCTGTTAACTAAATAAATGGAGGCCTAGATATGAAAAAACTTATTCTAACGGGTTTAGTGTTTTGTTTCTCCGGTTTTTTGTTTGCACAAAATGTTCCAGGATATGACAAGGGTGCTGATCCGGAAAATTATGTAAAGGAAACAACAAATGCTCATGTCCCTGGATATGATAAAGGTGCTGACCCGGCAAACTATGTACATAAAACAACAGCAGGCCAATCTGCGTCGAATACTGACAGCACACCGTTCCCTGAAACGTGTAAAAGCGGTTTTTTTATTAGCCCAAATAGGGGTACAAGCGATATGTGCTCCGTATCTGTGAACTGCAGGGATAATGGTAGATTACAGACGAAAACAATGACTTGTTCTCGTTCAAAGTGTGATGAGTTTAATAAACTCCCAGTCAAGTATGAGATCGTTAAGATAAATATCGACAGATGTGAGATTCTCTTCAGAGCTGTGTCAGAAGAAGAGCCGGTAAGAAAAGCAAAAGGTATATAATAGAAATTCTATAATCTTGCTCAAATCGCCGATAGCGGTTACAATTTGAATATGCAGAAGGTTTCACTCGAACAGATCCGCGGAGAAGGCGCAGGACGTGTCTATGCCATCCCGCGAGGCACGATCAGGATAGGAAGAAAAGACGCAGATATAGAAATATCCAACGAAAGAATCTCCGGTGTCCACGCAGAG
>JAPLFT010000097.1 GCA_026390535.1 Pseudomonadota bacterium | reverse complement strand
TTAAGGGCATAAGTAATCATGATGTATTGATACTTCTAAATATAAAGGATCCTGAACTTTTACAAAAATTATTTGATACCTCAAAATATGTTAAGAATGAAATCTACGGGAATCGTCTGGTTTTATTCGCCCCTCTTTATATATCCAATCTTTGTAACAATGAATGCCTTTATTGCGCATTTAGGAATACTAATTCAAAACTTGTAAGACGTGCTCTGGATCAGGACGAAATAAGAAGAGAAACGGAAACACTCATAGATGAAGGACATAAACGAGTGTTACTTGTAGCCGGAGAATCATACGGAAAAGAAGGCCTGGATTATGTATTAAAATCCATAGATACCGTGTACAGCGTTAATAGACCAAATGGAAATATAAGAAGGGTTAACGTTAATATCGCTCCTTTATCCGTAGAAGAGTTCAAGCAATTAAAAAAACATAATATCGGCACATATCAAATATTCCAGGAAACGTATCACAAAGACACATACAAAAAATTACACTTAAAGGGTCCAAAATCAAACTACAATAACAGGCTCGAGGTTATTGACAGGGCATTCACTGCGGGCATAGACGATGTAGGAATAGGATTATTGTTTGGATTATATGACTGGCGATATGAAATAGTCGCATTGTTACAACATATAAAACATCTGGAGGAAAAGTTCGGACTTGGTCCTCATACAATATCCATACCAAGAATAGAGCCTGCATTGGGATCGGACGTAAGTTATGATCCACCATATCCTGTGAGTGATGAGGATTTCAAGAAGATAATTGCAGTACTAAGACTCGCCGTTCCATATACAGGTATCATTCTTAGTACAAGAGAAAGTCAAAAAACCCGTCGGGAAGCACTGGAACTTGGAATATCCCAGATATCTGCAGGCTCCAAAACAAACCCCGGAGGATATACCAAAGATACAGGGAAACATTGTACAGACGAAATCAGAGATGTAGGTACTGAAGCACAATTCTCTCTCGGCGATACAAGATCGTTAATAGAGGTAATAAAAGACGTAGTGGACGCAGAACATATCCCGTCATTTTGCACCGGTTGCTATAGACTGGGAAGGGTTGGACATGATTTTATGGATCTTGCAAAACCGGGTCTTATAAAACAACACTGTCTTCCAAATGCGATGTTCACATTTGCGGAATATCTTTATGACTTTGCCAATATATTGCAACACTGCAAGTATAGTGATGTTGCATTTACAAAGCCACTGCCGTACAATTTTTACATGAACACAAGGTTTTTATTATCAGCAGTAATATTATGCTTGTTATTATTTTGCTGCGCCAAGACCATTCAACAATCCGATGGGCTCTACGAAGTAAGTCTTGGAGATTCAGACAAACAATACGTCCCTACTACGGCGAATCAACTTGATGACCCAAGGTATATGGAATTGATCAATTCTCTTTTAGAGGAAAAGATCTCTGCTGTAAGTTCAGGTCAGGATTTCTTGAGGATAGCAAAGGCAATAGCCTGGACTGAATCAAAATGGAGACATTATTACGAGCAGAATGGAAAATATTATGTATTCCTTGGAGATGGCGGACATTCATTTGGAATAATGCAGATAGACGATCTGTATCATGGACAACATCCCATACTTCAGGAAAACATCGAATATGGGATTAATTTTGCACATGAAAAATATGTGACGGCACAAAATAATGATTGTAGCAGCGGTACAAATTCAGGGATCGATATAGTTGCAATAGCCAGACGAACCTATGCGCAATATAATGGTGGCGATAATGCCATCTGTAGAAACAACGACGGCAGGGACAATAATATTGAAGATGCCTATTACAACCAGCCGTGGAATAACTATTTTTAGTGGTAATGCTTCTGCGCATTGCTACGCCTGCAAGCAGCGTAAAGTTAGTTATGACCAAATTTTTTCTTTAATTTCGTCGCGATCCAAACCCTAAAATTATCTATAGAGCTAAAAGAAGCCGGTATTACTATCAAACTAAGTATTGTAGAGCTTATTACACCACCCATAACCGCAATACCCATACCTTGTCTAAAAGAAGAAAGTTCACTCAGACCAAAAGCTAATGGTGTCATACCGCCAAGAAGAGCAAAACTAGTCATAAGTATTGGTCTTAGCCTTGTTTTTCCCGCTTTAACAATAGCCGCACTTCTTTCCATTCCTTGATCCATAAGTTTGTGTGTATAGTCGACCAATATAATAGAGTTCTTGGTGGCAACTCCCAATAACATTATACAACCTATCATAGAGAAAAGATCCAGCGACTGTCCGGTAATAAACAATGCAAGGAAGGCACCGCACAGAGACATTGGTAGCACCAACATAATAGTGAAAGGAATAATAAACGATTCATACAAACTAGCTAATATAAGGTAGATGAATGTTATTCCTATCGCTGCCGCCATTAACATACTGGAGACCAGTTCTCCAAATGTCTTCGCCTGTCCTTCAAGTTTATAGTTATAGCCTGCAGGCATTTTTATTTCATTCTTGAACATTTTTTCTATATCTTGAATGGCTTTGGACATACCGGGTCCCTTTGGAGCAATATCAGCTGATATGAGGATATAACGGGCCCTATCCAACCTGTTTATTTCTGATGGACCTGTTGTTTCCACTCCCTGTGCCACTTTATTCAATGGGATCAATCTGTTGTTTATATTAGGCACGTAACTTGAAGAAAAGATCTTCCGCATGTCTCTTTGATTTTCCTGAAGCCTTACTCTTACGTCATAGTTATTATCATTGATTTTGAATTTAGTCGGAGTTTGACCTTCAACAAAGGTCCTTAATTCCATACCGGCCATATTATTGGAAACACCCAGCATCTCTGACTTACGTTTATCAAAGACTATCTGAAACTCCGGCTTTCCTTCTTCATAAGAAGTGTTAACGTCCTTTAACGACGGATGATTCTTCAATCTTGCCATAAGTTGATCAGAGATTTTCTTAAGTTCTTTAAGATCATCCCCTCTGACATAAAGAAGGAATGGTTGTTTTGATCCGAAATTACCGACGGTATCACTAAATATCGGATTCAAAAAAGCATAGTCCTTGACCTGCTTTCTTAGCATTTCCTTGAATTTAGTCGTAGAGACATTCCTATGTTTTCTGTCTACCATTTTCACATATAAAGATATTTCATTAGCATCCTCTGTGTCTGCACCTATAAAAAACACCGTCAATGCTACCAGCTTTTTATTCTGGGTTATTATTTTATCCACTGCCTCCGCATATTGTTGCGACTGTTCAAGACTAGTACCAGGTGCAGCTTTCAGATAAACCAAAAACTCACCATTATCAGCAGCCTGCTTAAATGATTTTGGTATCCAGATAATTGTTGAGAAGGTAACCAGGAAGACACCCAAACTTATCAAAATTACTTTTTTATTGTTTTTAAGTGTATAGAGCAACGTTCTCTCATAAAACTCCTCTAAGCTATCCTGCCATTTAGAAAATTTTTCCAATAGCCAATTTTTCTTTTCCTTATGTTCCTGCTTACCGGCTAGATACGCCGACATCATAGGAGCCATTGTAAGAGCATCCAACAAACTTATAGCCATAACAAAACAAACGGTTAAACCGAATGATTTAAAAAATCTTCCGACTACACCTGTTAAAAATGAGACCGGAGCAAAAACAGCTATTATAACAAGGGTTGTTGCTATAACGGCCAGCATAACTTCTTTTGTTCCTTTAAGAGCAGCATCTTTGGGTTTTTCTCCCATTTCTAAATGTCGAAAAATGTTTTCTCGTACAACGATAGCATCATCTATTAAAAGACCTACAGCCAAGCTTAAAGCTAAAAGAGTTATTACGTTCATCGTGAACCCGGCTATGATCATCAATATAAAAGATCCAAGTAAAGAGTTCGGCAATGCCACGCTTGTAATGAATGTGGAACGACCGCTTCCCAGAGCAAGATATACGACTAGAATTGTCAGTAATATTCCTATAAAAATAGTTTCCAATACATCCTTAATATTGGCAGTTATCGGCCAGGAACTATCCTGCACCATGGTTATTTTTGGATTGCCGTCCATGCTGCTTATTATTGTATTAAGTTCGTTAATTTTTTTCTTTACTCCGTTGACGACACTTACAGTATTTGTGTCCGACTGTTTGTATACAAGTACTATTAATGCTTTTTTACCGTCAACGAATGATCTTGAATCCTCGTCTGTCAGCGACTCACTCACCTTACCTAAATCTTTTACAGTGATCGGTATATCGTTGCCCACAAAACTTACTATTGTACTCTCAATATCATCTATGCTTTTAAACTCCGCCAATGATCTTATTGAAAGATCTTTTTCTTTTCCCTGAATATTACCTGACGGGATATTTTTTCCGGCAAGACCTACCTGATAGGAAACCATAGATGCTGAAAGTTCCCTGCTCTTCAACTTGTTTTTATCAAGATCAACATGGAACTCTCTTTTCCTTCCGCCGACTATATCAACTCTACCGACATTATCCGCCTGTTCCAATTTTTGTTTAATAGTATATTCAACAAGATCATACATTTTTGCATCATCAAGATTCGCGGACACAGAGACTATTGCTACAGGAGAATCGGAAGGATCCGCTATTCTTACTATAGGTTCTTTTATGTCGTCCGGAAGCTTTGACCTGATAGCAGAGATCTTGTCCCTAATCTGCTGTTGTGCATATTTTATATCAGTTTCAAGGGTGAACTGACATGTAATTATACTTACACCGTCTTTATTGTTTGAATACATATTCTCAAGACCGGAAATTGAACCAAGCTCATCTTCCATGATCTTGGAAACATCCACTTCAACTTCCGCAGGGGACGCACCGGGATAATATGTAACTACAGATGCTATAGGAAAAGTTATATCAGGGAAAAGATCTAAGCCTATTTTGGACAAAGATATTCCACCCAGCGTGAGTATAAGTATAAATATACACGTAATAAATATCGGACGTTTTATGGATAATTCAGCTATATTCATTTTATATTTCCTCTCTTCCGTTAAATGTTTTCATCTTAGCTATGTAACTTAATACGTCAGCTTCTATCTTTATCCTGTTATATTGCGCATTGGCATAATCCTGTTCAAAGGTCAGTACCTGATATGTCGTTGTCTGACCTCTTAACTGTCTTTTCTGCTCATATACATATTTGTTATATTGAGCATCTTCAAGTTCCTTGGCTATTTTGAGTTTTTGTTTTGTTTCATCTATTCTTTTAGGCCCACTATAGTGTAAGGGTAATTGCCACCCCATGACTGTTTGAATGATTGATCTAACCCGGGGTCTCTTCCATTAAGGCTCAGGTTAGCAAATATATCAAATGTAGGTGCATTTTTATCTTTTGACAGTTTTGCGTTTGCTACCGCCGCTACGGAAGCTTCTCTATATGAAGAGACGTCGTCCCTGATTCCTTTTCTTTCAGGAACTGCAAGGGCAAGGACCTCTTCAACGGTTATGTTTTGAAGTTCCTCAGTAAGTTCATCGGATTGTATGTTCCTTGTCGTGTTGAAATTCCTTGTCACTGTTTTTGCTTCATCAATAGCCAATTCAAGGTCCATTTGCTTCATCTTAAGATTAGCCTCAGATTGCAGTAGATCTACCTCATCGGCAAGGTGAAGACTTACTCGTCTCTTATTCCAGTCTCTGATCTTTTGAACTGTTTCAAGGTTTGCCTGCTGTATCTTTACAAAATCCCTGGTGAGAGATAATTGCCAATACAACATTTCCGAGTTTGAAAGTATCACTTTGGAACTATAACTGTTTGCATAGGCGGAACTTAAATTCTTAGCCTCAGTTGCCTCTATAATCGCCCTGGTCTGTCTTCCAAAGGAGTTTTGCCATAAAGACAGGCTAAGATCCAATTCCGGGTTGTTCTGATAATAAGCACTATTTGCAAGGAAAAGAGGATTGGATCCGTGGAAATAATAATAATTGATATTATAAGATAAAGCCGCTTTTAAACCAAAAGATGTCTGTTTGCTAAAACCCAGTGAATAGGTAGAAACAGCGGTTCTATCTCCGGTAACAA
>JAPLFT010000349.1 GCA_026390535.1 Pseudomonadota bacterium | reverse complement strand
GCTGAGCGAATGTGGAGCAACATCAAGAAGTACAGAATCCACATTATGACCTTCTATTATTGCCGCCTGTATGGCCGCACCCGTAACAACCGCAAGATCAGGATCTATCTCCTGACTTACCGTAATATTCAATTCATCTTCAAGAAGTTTTCTTACTGCTGGGATCCTGCTGCTTCCACCGACTAAAAGTATCCTGTCTATATCGGATGATTTTAACATGGATTTTTCTATAACGGATTTGCAATGGACTATAGTTTTATTCAGGAGATTTTTTATTATCTTCTCAAAATCCTCCCTGTACATTGTTTCTTCAAATTTGGCGTTTGCAAGTGTCACTTTGTGCTTAGAAACATAGGACAGGTGGTTTTTTGCAGCCTCTGATTCTTTGAGTATTATTGCCATAGTTTTTATGTTTTTAAGATCAGCCTTTTTATTCCCCTCAAGCAACCTATAGAGATAACTAAAAATGGCATAATCAAAATTATCGCCGCCAAGTGCTCTATCACCGTCGGAAGCTATAACTTCCACCACGTCATCATTGATCTCAATTATGGAGGTGTCAAAAGTACCACCGCCAAGGTCATAGATCATTATGTACTGGTTTTTAAGTTTTTTCTTCTGAACACCATAGCTCAACGCCGCCGCTGTCGGTTCGTTTATTATTCTCATAACCTCAAAACCCGCAAGTTCCCCCGCCTTGATAGTGTCTTTTCTGGCCTTGTCGTTAAAATACGCTGGTACTGTTATAACAGCCTTGTCTATGTCCTTTTTAAATTGTTTTTCTGCAAGTCTTTTTATCTCCGACAATATTTGCGCAGATATCTCTATAGGAGTAAAGATCTCTTTTTCCTCCGTCTTCTGATTGGTAAGAACTATATCCTGGCTGGTTCCCATAAAACTCTTGATAGATTTTATTGTGGAGTCGGGCTGGGCCGTGTACAGTTCCTTGGCCTTTTCTCCGACTATAAAACGTTCCTTATCCACAAACGTCACTACGGACGGAAGAAGATGATCGTTCTGGGTATTTTCTGTTTTAACAAAAACGGGTTTCCCGTTCTTAATTATAGCGGCACACGTATTTGTAGTTCCTAAATCAATTCCCAAAATCATTAACGATCTCCTCAAGTTTTTTGAGCAGCACGCCCTTTTTAAAACTTATTTTCTGTTTTTGTATTCCGAGTTCATCCTCTATCTTTGCGGCAAGTTCCGTTCTGGACAAATTACTCTCTATCATCTCTACCGGCGATATCGCCAGGATATCGTATGGGGATCTTGCATTTTTTAAGGTATTGTATGCTGAACGTATCTCTTCGAATTTTTCAGGTCTCTTTTCCGGATTATATTTTTTTACAAGGTTCAGATATGTCTGTTTTAATTCAGCGTCAGTATATTTTGTCCTGTCTATGCCGAGGATTTTGAACGGATCACGTTTTACTGCCATACGGTGCTCTGCCCCCTTGGTCTTTTTGATGATAGGATAAAAAGAAAGGCCCTGCATTCATCTATCGCATACTGTTTTGTCTCAAATTCCTGCTCCGAGTTCTCATCCTCCATGGATTGATCAACGACCTCATCCAAAGTCTTGTAGAATGTATCCAGAAGCTTCTGATTTACGGTGATGTTAGGAAAATTCTTTCTCAAATTCATGTATGGCTGTTCGTATAAATAATCCACCAGAAGGTGTATGAATATCTTTGCATGATCCTCTCTGAGATCTGACCCAAGAACACCGGCAATAAATGTCTGCACGGTCTTTATATTCAACCCGCTGTTAAATACAGCTTCTACAGTAACGTAAAAAGACTGGGAGTGCGTATGATATATGTTTATATTTTTTAACATGGTGTCGGAGAGTTCCGTTATATTATTTTCATCCTTATGGAAAGTAAGCAGTAATGCCCTAAGGACGGCAAACTGCGGATGATTTATTTTCTCAAATATCTCTGAATAAGACTTTATCTGCCTTATAGACAGTCTCTGTTTGGTTATATGATGTACAAAAGCTTCATAGAGAGTATCCATCTCCATGCTGTTCGGTTCCAGCAGATACGAAAGTTTTAACAGATACTGGGACATCTTTATCCTTGCGCTTGTCTGGAGCATCTTGCAAACCAGATTTACACCGCTGGATACATCCCTCAACTCCTCAAAGAGCACCCGGTTGACCTCTTTCAAAATGGAGGACGCTTTTTCTATGTTCTGATCTTCACAGAATTCCAAAACTTTTTTAAGGTCAATATAAATGGCGGTTATGTGCTCCTGAGACAGATCATCCGGTATGGATTTATATATGGACTTGGCCTTGTTAAAAACGACCTTCTCGTAGAGTTTATTGGTAAACCTGTCTATCATCTCCTCACTGGCATTCTCTATGTCGTCAAGCAACGATATCTTTTTCTTTTGTAAGAAAAAATATCAACGCGTCCAGATACTCGTTGGATCTTGTATTACACAGATGCGCGTTCCAGAATGTTTTCCAGTTCTTGGGAAAATAGTTCAAAAGTTCCAATGCCTTTTCTGTTTTATCCTCGTAAAAATATTTTTCAAACACCATGTTCAGAACCTGTCTTGTCTGTTCGTCAGGATGCCTCAGGTATTCATCTTGTGCCTTGGGGTTTAAGAGGGGCTTATAGTTATCGTCGTTAATGAATTTTAAAAGTTCAAGTGCATTACTGTTTTCCTGCGATTCTATGATCTGTTTATAAGTTGAATCCTCAGACGTATAGTCAGTGTTCCAATATTGCGTCAGGAGTTCCGTGATTTTTTCTGTCTTTTCACCCGCGTGCTTTACTTTTTCCGGAAGAACGGAAACGACATCAAGTTCAAAGGGATTGTCAGAAAATTTCAGGAGAAATTTTATCCATTTTGTGTATATGGACAGGATGTCTTCGTCGGTACTTGCAAAATTAAGTGCTATCCTGAATACGGCATTAAGTGTATCAAAAGGTATCTTGGCCGGTAATTTAGTCGCTGTATCAATATAATTTATAAGGTCAAGCAATGCCGGGTATGCATGTTTTGACGTACTCGCCAATAGATGTACGAGGCTGTTTATATATGAATTATCTTCTTTTATAACGTTGTTTTTTTCTGTTTTCATTATAATTTTAAGGATTTAGACACGCTAACTTCAGCCTATCCCGCTTGTACAGCGGGGTATCTGAATATTTAAAGGGCAGTCTTTGCCCGGTAAGTCAGCTTTTATAAATCCTTTTTCTAAATTTCTAACCGATACCCCATCGGTAGATACAAGAATTATACTTTAATAGTTTTTTTGAGCAAGATTTTTATGAAAATTATAAATATGCGTCAAAATATTATTCCAGCACGTACTTGACTATTTCCAGGATCTTCTCAATATCCTGATGGCGTGCTAGGTAGGCATAATTCCCTAGGGCCCTGCTAAAAACGTCGGGCATAACGGTATCCATCACTATATACTCACCATATTTTTC
>JAPLFT010000226.1 GCA_026390535.1 Pseudomonadota bacterium | reverse complement strand
GCTGTCAGACAAAGGCTTAGTAGAGCAAGAACAGAACTCAAGGAGGAGATACTTAACATGATGAGCATGACGTTTGAACAGAAAAAACTGCCAGTTGGTTTCACTTTTCGTATTATGGAGACGGTAAAACAGATAAAGATAAATCCAGTATCACAGATGAAAGGTCTGCCCTGGGGATTATCATTGGCAACAGGACTTTTAGTCGCTGTTTTGAGTTTTAACTCACACTTTATTATGGAATTGTTCGGCACTTATGGCGGATCAGCACTTCCAGTGGAGCAAAAGGTTCTAAAGATAGGGGAGATTCCTGTTGACGCTTTGAAAATTTCAAATATGGTGATGCTGTCAAATCTGAAAGGGAATGGAAATGGCGGGGGAGCTAATTTGCAAAATTCATTTTTTATGGCTCCGCAAGGTGAAGGGGAATGGATAAAGAAAGCTGATATGCCAACCGGTAGACGGGCTATTGCCGCAGTTACAGTAAATGATAAAATTTACGTTATCGGCGGAATTGGTAAAGGTGCAAATTTTCCAGTTCTTTCAACAGTTGAGGAATACGATCCGGTAGCAGATAAATGGACAGCAAAGACAGATATGCCAAGAGCAAGATATTTGCAAAATTCTGCCAGTGTGGTGGACGGTAAGATTTATGCAATTGGCGGTGTAATAGAGAATGCAGGTGTCTATACAGCCATTCCATTTGTAGAGGAATATGATCCGATAAAGGATATATGGACAAAGAAAAAGGATATGCCAACAGCAAGATATAGTCTCGCTACCTGTGCGATGAACGGAAAAATTTATGCTATTGGTGGATTTGATGATAATGATAAAGTTATTCCACCAGTAGAGGAATATGATCCATCAACAGATATATGGACAAAAAAGAATAACATGCCAATTGCTAGAGGAAGCTTGGGCTTGGTTATGGTGAATAACAGAATATATGCTATCGGTGGATATGATTTTGTTAAAAGTTTCACTACTGTAGAGGAATACGATCCAATCGCAGATCAATGGACGAGAAAATCGGATCTGCCTTTTGTATCATGCAGTTTTGGCACTTGCGTTGTAAATAAGAAAATATACATTATCGGAGTGGTTGATGGTGCAACAGCAAAGAATTACTCTACTATGTTAGAATATGATCCAGCAAAAGATAAATGGACAGAAAAAAAAGAAATGCAGGTTGCAAGAAGCGCTTTATCTGCCGTTGCAATAAATGGAAAGATTTATGCTATTGGCGGCGGTAATCCTGCTTTAGATGGGGCTATGTCAACGATAGAAGAATACGACACAGGCTTTGTAAGTGAAAGCGTTAATGCAAAAGGCAAACTGCCAACGACTTTGGGTCAGAAGAAACAGATAAACAAATAAAAAGACAAAGGTGCATGTAAAAGTTATGACAATATGTCACTCCTACGGAGTTCGTTTGTCTAGCGGTTACGGTGCTCTATAAATATTTCATCCCTACGGGATTTTAGGAACTTGATTATTGAACTAAGAAACTTAAAACAGATTTTTGGATTTTTTGTGCAGAATTAATCGCTTTTTGACCATCTGATTCATCTGGCTCATACAGGTCATCTGGATAACGAATAGATACTGCATAATAAGTAAGTATTTGGCAGTCTTCTTCTAAAACACTTAACGATGTCTCTATTTTAACACATGACGCTAAAAGCTGAACCA
>JAPLFT010000087.1 GCA_026390535.1 Pseudomonadota bacterium | reverse complement strand
GTAATTTTACAGGCTCGTTAACTAATGCGATCAAGGGTGAGGAATCAAAAGCCGCGGAGAGTAAACGTTGGGTGGATTGGGTATCTTATATATTTAATGACAATCTTCAGGAAGCTCCGATCAGGGCCGGAGGCAATAAGATACAGACAAAGATCTTAAGGGAAATTATCAGGGTTGATGAACAGACAAAAATCATTGATAAGAAGGATGAGAATATTGACAGGAACATAAAGAGATATTCCGTATCCATGATACGGGATTTTGCGATATCTCCCCAACACATGCTGGACAACATCATAAAGAGTGATTTTGCCGGCCCTGTTGAAAGTTCTGAACAGATAGGTGGTACAGTTCATGCAGTGCTTGAGAACTACGGCGACCAGGAAGCACTAAAAAATATTTTTAAGGATCTGCCGGAAAAGACCTTTAAGAATATCGTTGCTATAGTCAAAAAGTTTATGGCCTCAAATATTGGAAAAAAAGTTTTTGATGCAAAAAAATACAAGTCCGAGCACGGATTCATTACAAAGATACTCTCCAGTATTGTTACGGGTAGGGTGGATAGGATCAACATATATGATGATAAGATCTGGGTCATAGACTACAAGACGGGGATAGATGAAAAAATGTTTGAGGGTTATAAGGCCCAGATGGCCTGCTATATGTATTATGCAAAACGCATGTATCCTGACCTAAGGGTATTTGGCAGTATAATAGATGTAACAAAGTGCACTCAAATATCCTACGAATCCCCGGACCTTAAGGACTGGATTGAGAATACAGTCAAAGATCTTGATGCCTTTCTTTCCAAGTAAAAAAGAATATTTTTCTTGATTTTAATGATTGATTGTTGTAATTTGTCCTTTAAATAAGGCAATGTGGAGGACATATTAATGAAGAAGATCCTATTATTATCTGTAATGCTTTTTTCAGTTATTTCTATGGCGTCATCAAGTAATATCAGCTGTGATGGTCGCGGCTATAGAGTTAGAGAGTTTACTCAATCAGGAGAAAAAGAGCCGAGTATCGGACTTATAAACGGTAACGCTTGGTTTTTTTATGTGGATAAAAATCAAGATTATGTTTGGACCAAGATGCATAAAAAAAGCATAGAAAACTGTTCAATTTTTGATGAAGGGTTTGCTATAGGTGGGAAAAATCCAGTTGCCAATATAGAAGATATAAAAGCAGATAAAATTACTGATGGAAGATTTTTGGGAAAAATATTTGACTGTTTTTGTAAAATTAATCGTAACTTACTCAATAATTGCACAATGGAGATATCGTATGAAGGTATTTTTGATGGGTTTAAAGGAGTATACGCGGCTACACTTACTTGTGTTAATGGCTCTATAGAAGAGAATGGAAGTATCTATATATCACTAGGAGGCTCCTGTTTTGTTGCAGGAACCAAAGTCTTAACACCTTCTGGTGACAAGAATATCGAAGATTTCAAAATTGGAGATGATGTTTTAGCTTATGACCACAAGGACAATGTTGTTAAAACCTCCAAGGTCACTAAAGTATTCAAACACAAAAACAAAAAATACGGCGAGTTATATCTGTCTAATGGCTCAAAACTTCTAGTTACAGCTGAGCATCGTTTCTATTCTGTTGATAAGAAAAAATATGTTAGAGCTGACAAACTAAAAGCAGATGAAAAGCTATTGGTGAACAACGGTAAAAACACAGAAACAGTTACAGTCACAAAATATGTTGAATCAGTTGCCAAGGCAGACGTCTACAATATTACCGTAAAAGATTTTAATAACTATTTTGCAGAAAAGATCCTTGTACATAATCTGAAGTAATAACAATCCGGAGTAGCTATAATGCGAAGGAACATCTTTGTATTACTCTTCATGCTTTTTTCAGTTACTGCTATGGCGTCACAATTGGATGTCAACTGCGGTCCGTTTGGCTACTTTTATAGATTAAAAGAATTTACATTACCAAATGAAAAAGAACCCAGCGTTGGACTTATGAATAGTGATAATCTGTTCCAGAAACATAAAGATTATGTTTGGAGTAAGGTATACACAAAAAATATAGAGACCTGTTCTGTCCTTGATGAAGGTTTTGCCATAGGAGGGAAAAATCCTGTAGCAAATATAGAAAACATAGAAAGTACACCAGCATATGAAGAGTTCAATGGACGATTCTTAAAAAAAATATTTAAATGCTTTTGCAAAATTAATCCCAATGTTCTCAATAACTGTACAATGTATGTATCATATGATGCTGTTAATTGTGGACACCAAAGCAATGTTTGCGAAAACCAAAGTGGGTATAAAGGTAATTTCATCTGTTCTGATGGCCTTGTAGATGAAGAAGTTCGCTCTGTTCCTCCAATGCCCTAAATAAGGAGACTCTATAATGAAGAAAAAAATCTTTTTACTATTTATTATGTTTTTTTCAATTACTGCAACGGCGTCAACAATAGATATAAGCTGTGGTCTTAATTATGGCTATGGAATAAGACAGTTTACTATACCCGGTGAAAAAGAACCCAGCCTTGGACTTGTAAATAATAGTGTATTGCGGTTATCCGATAAGAACAATTATGTTTGGACCAGTATGCATACAAAAAGCATAAAAACTTGCTCAATTTTTGATGAGGGGTTTAAAATGGGAGCGGAAAATCCTGCAGTTAATATAAAAGATCTACATGCTGATGAAATTGTCCCTGATAATTTATTGTTGAAAGAGATATTTAGCTGTTTTTGTATTCTTAATCCCGAGCTACTCAATAATTGTACAATGACTGTGTCATATATCATATCCGTCTTTGGGGAGAAATACGCATATGATAATGAACTTATTTGTGTTGATGGTTCTATGAAAGAGAATAAGAGGAAATTTTATTCCTTAGAAAACAAAACAGATGGATTTTAGTAATTACTTTAATTGATTTTGAGATAAGCCAGAAGATTGTCCATCAACTTCTCTACTCCAAACTTTACCGGATCTGTAGTTGGTAGGCCGGTCTCTTTTTCTGTC
>JAPLFT010000343.1 GCA_026390535.1 Pseudomonadota bacterium | reverse complement strand
TATTAACTCAGGCTCTTACCTTTGTAGCAACAGTAAATGCCATCAGTCATACAGGGGCAAGATCTGTTTTTATTGATAGTGAGCTAAAAACATTGGGCATGTGTCCGGAAAAATTAGAAGAATTTCTCCGCAATAATTGTATTATTAAAGATGACGGATATACATACAATAAAAAAACTAATAAAAGAATATCTGCCTGTGTTCCTATGCATGTGTTCGGTCATCCCGTAAGAATAGATGAAATAATAAGAATATGTGACAAATATAATATAACCGTAATAGAGGATGCCGCAGAATCACTGGGTAGTTATTATAGGTCCAAGCATACAGGATTGTTTGGTAAGATGGGAATACTTAGTTTTAATGGTAACAAGACAATAACGACCGGCGGTGGCGGAATGGTCATTACTGATGATGAGTTTATAGCTAAAAGAGCTATGCATATAACAAAGACGGCAAAAACACCCCATCCTTGGGAATTTATACATGATGAAGTTGGATACAACTATAGGCTTTCAAATCTTAACGCAGCAGTAGGTTGCGCTCAAATGGAATGTTTCCCTGAATTTTTAAAGAACAAAAGAGAGTTAGCAGGAATATATAAAGAATTTTTTAGCGGGATTAATATAGAAATTATATCTGAACCAAAGGATTCTAAATCTAATTACTGGTTAAATGCGATAATTCTAAAAAACAGGGAAGAAAGAGACACTTTCTTAAAAGAGACCAACGATAACGGTGTTATGACAAGACCCGTATGGCGGCTAATGAATAAGCTTCCTATGTATAAAGGGTGTGAATCCACCAATCTTGATATTGCGCAATGGTTAGAGGACAGAGTAGTGAATATCCCCAGTAGTGTGAGACTATAAAGGAGAATAGCAATGCTTCAAAGTAAATTTCTTACAGAAAACGATCTATCTGACTTTGGTTTCCGTAAACTGGGTAAAAATGTCAGGATTTCTGAGGATGTCAGGATTTATGGACCAGAGAATATTTCCATTGGAGACAACGTACGTATTCATGATTTTGCGACATTATCTGCAGTAAACGGTTTTATTAATATTGGTAGCTATATAATTATCACTCGTGGCTGTAATTTGAGCGGTACGTTTGGGATAACAATGCATGATTTTTCCTCTATGGCGGCCAATACCGTTGTATATTCCGGAAGCGATGACTATTCTGGTCGGTATATGACCGGGCAGTTACTTCCCAAAGAGTATACCAACGTAATTGGTGGACCAGTTGTTATTGGACGTCATGTTATTATTGGTTCAGCTTCAACAATTATAGGCAAAGTCGAGATCGCCGAGGGGTGCAGTATAGGGGCAATGTCCCTGGTAATAAAAGATACGGATCCATGGGGAATATATGTGGGTATTCCGGCCAAGAGGGTTAAAGACAGACAGAGGGACTTATTAGAACTCGAGAAAAAATTCCTAGAAGAGAAATTCCTTAAAGAGAACAAGAGATAAAATAATGTCTAAAGTCTTTATAATAGCAGAAGCAGGCGTTAACCATAACGGCAGTTTAAGCGTAGCAAAAAAAATGGTAGACGTAGCTAAAGATTCTGGCGCTGATGCGATTAAATTCCAGACCTTTAAAACAGAAAGAATGATTAGTAAACTTGCACAAAAAGCGGAATATCAAAAACTACATACGGATGAAAATGAATCCCAGTTTGAGATGATAAAAAAGCTTGAACTTGATCTAGCGTCACACAAAGAATTAATAAATTATTGTAAATCCAAACACATACTGTTCATTTCAGCACCGTTCGATATGGAAAGTATCGACCTTCTGAATGGTCTAGGATTAGAAATATTTAAGATCCCGTCCGGAGAGATAACGAACCTTCCCTATTTGAGGAAAATAGGAGGAATGAAGAAGAAGATAATATTGTCCACCGGGATGTCAAATATGGATGAAATAAAGGATGCAATGGATATATTGGTCGGCTGCGGTACGAAGAAAAGTGATATTTCCATTTTACACTGTAATACAGAATATCCCACACCACTTCAAGATGTGAATATTAAC
>JAPLFT010000360.1 GCA_026390535.1 Pseudomonadota bacterium | reverse complement strand
TTTGCATAAGTACGTATCGTTTTTTCATTTACACCGCCTGAAACTTCAAGCTTTACTCTTTTCTTATTTATCTTAACGGCCTTTTTGACCATAGCCGGGGACATGTTATCAAGCATTATTATATCGGGCTGGAATTTTGACCCAAGGATCTCATTTAATTCATCAAGATTTCTTATTTCGATCTCTGTTCTTATATTTTTAAGATGACTCAATTTTTTGAGAACTTTTTTTATTCCACCACATATTGAAATATGATTCTCTTTTACAAGTACCGCATCGGAAAGAGAGAATCTATGGTTAAACGCCCCGCCATCCTTTACCGCCAAACGTTGTAATATCCTGATGCCTGGAACGGTTTTTCTTGTATCAAGGATCTTTGTTTTTGTCCCTTTTACAAGTCTGACAAATTTTCTGGTTTTTGTGGCAATTCCCATCATATGGCCGATTATATTAAGTACAGTCCTTTCAGCCAGTAATATTGATCTTGCGTTACCCTTTACCGAGTATAGTTTTTGCCCTTTTTTGATAAACTGCCCGTTCTTAAAAAAAGATTTGAACTTTATATTATTATCAACATGAAGATATATCATCCTTGCAATATCGATACCCGAAACCACATAATCATCACGGGAGATCGCATAGCCCTCCGCTCCGGCTTTTATAGGTACTGTGTGTCTGGATGTTATATCCCCGCAGGGTACATCTTCTTTTATAGCAGTTGCAATAATTTTGAAAATATTGCCAAACTGGCTTTTATTTTTTTTACTAACTGCCGACAATTTTCTTTATTTCCTCTTTGATTACCCTTTCTGCAATATCGGGGAGCATCTGTCTCACTATTTTTTCCACTACCTCTTTGGTAACTGCAATTATAAGTTCTTTATCCTCGGGGATATCCTTCGCATTAATTGACGGAATACTTTCTTCATCGGTATCAAGAGTAATTGTACTTTCAGACAAACTTGTTCCCGGTGTATTAACCTGTCCATAATGTTTTTCAGACCACAACCCAATATCAGGGTCAGAGAGCTGTTCTATCCTTTCAAGAGCCTGCCTGGTCGAATCTTCTATCGCATTTTCCATTTCATCAAAATTTATAGTTCCGTCAGAATTTTCTTTTATCTTGAATTCTTCCATAAGTTTTTTAGCTTCGTCCTCTGATATTACCTCAGGGCCAAAATCAGCATCTTCCTCATCCACAATCTGTTCTGATTTGGATCTTACGAATTTATCAACATCGGGAATACCTAATTCCTCTATTTTTTCATCATCCGGTACCTTAAAAATAGGAGGCTGTTCATTCTCCTGTCTATCTTCAATATCAATATCTATATCTCCGCCGTGCTTGACTATTGTTTTAACCGGATTTTTCATGTCGGGGATTTCAGGTTTTACAAAACTCTCCATATCCCACGATAAATCACCTGCATCAATATCCTCTCCCTGCAGCATATATTTTTCCATGAGTGCCAGCAGCTGCTTGTCATCAAACGGCTTGGCTAATTTTTCTCTAGCACCGCTCTTAAGGAAATCTTCGGTACTTACATCCTCAAAGCTGCTGTGCATAAGGATAAGGGGTATCGCGCCAAGTTCCTTGCTCTCCTTTTTCATAGCATGGCCAAGTTCCACACCGTTCATACCGGCCATTACAGCATCTGCTATCACAACGGCAGGTATGTTTCTTTTTATTGAGTCAAAAGCATCTTCACCATTTGTGTATGATTCAATCTCATACCCTCTGGGCGACAAAATCAGTTTTATTACTTTTTGGACAGTTGTACTATCATCAGCAACTACTATCTTGTTACGCACGCGTCCTCCTTTTTCATAAAGTTATTCTCCGGAATGGCGGTGTCAAGCGTGAAATTCACCCACGCTATAAGTGGGAGTCTTATTACTGCTTCAGGCTTCCCCTAAACAAGAGGGGCATGCACACCACAGTAAGAGAAAACCCCCTAGTAATTTGTTATCGGTGAATAACAACTGTAAGATCACCAATCCTCCCAGAGAATAACATTGCAATATTATACACCATTGCTATTAACTAATAAAGGATTGTGTACTAATATATCCGTTATGAAAAAATCGGTGGTAGGTTTTATATTAGGGTCGTCATCTCCAAGACGGATTGAACTTTTAAAGATACAGGGTTATCGGTTCAAAATAATCAAACCCGATATTGCAGAAATTTCACATCACCACGAAACGTCTATACACGTCGCTCTGGCCAACAGCAGGGCTAAGGCCGTTTACCTGTCTGAGAAAAACAAAAACGGGATAATCCTTTCTGCAGATACTATTGTAGTCGTAGGCGGACAAATACTGGGAAAACCCAAGAACAAGAAACAGTCGCTGTTGATGCTGATGAAGTTGAATAACAAGACTCATTCCGTCATAACGGCATATACAATATTAATAAATAAAAACGGACGGATTAAGATAATAGACGAGAAAGCGGTGGAATCCAAGGTAACATTCGGAAAGTTCACAAGGGCAGAATACATCAAATATATAAATAGCTGTGAGCCGGAGGACAAGGCCGGAGCGTACGCAATACAGGGACTGGGTGCAAGGTTCATAAAGGGCTTTAGGGGCTCATACACAAACATCGTCGGGCTCCCGGTATTTGAGGTAATGCAGGGTTTAAAAAAAGCCGGAGTTGAGTACCCTTGGAACTAGAAATAACAAAAGGAATAGAAAAATCCTTTGAGCAGATACAGGCTCGTATCAGTAAGGCCTGTGAACGTTCGGGAAGAAACCAGTCTGATATAACATTGATAGGCGTCACAAAAAATCATCCCGCTCAGATGATAATCGAATCCCTTAGACTGGGAATAACCAATATCGGAGAAAGCTATGTCCAAGAGGCTATAAGAAAACTGGAAGAGACAAGATCTCTACTTACACCCGAACAATTCAAAAAGATAACATGGCACTTCATAGGGAAGCTCCAAACCAATAAAATAAAACATATAAGAGATAATTTTTCTTTTATTCATTCAATAGATAACCAGCGTCAGATAGAAGAAATAAGCAAACGAATAGATACACCAGTTAGTATATTCTTTGAGATAAATACAGGGGATGAAAAAAATAAGGGCGGAGTAAAAATAGACGAAACCCGCTACCTTATAGAAATCTTGATGGCTGTAAATGAAACACGAAGGAATGCCTCAAAACCTGAGATAACGTTGGCAGGGTTGATGTGTATCCCTCCCCTTGGAGATGATCCGGAACTATCAAGACCGCATTTTGAAAACCTTAGAAAAGGATTAGAGATACTGAACAACGAATTCGGAATAAATATGAAATATCTTTCTATGGGAATGAGTAATGATTTTGATATAGCGATTGAAGAAGGCTCAACACATGTTAGAATAGGAACATTGCTTTACGGCGAGAGGGTTTACGTTTGAACACAAAAAAGAGAAAAAAGGGACAGATAGCGATAATGCTTGCCATGTCTTTTACTCTTCTTTTACTGCTTGTGGCAATGGTAGTAAATATAAGCTTTCTTGTGACCGCAAAGATAAACCTTCAGAACGCCGTGGATCTGGCTGCATATGCCGGTGCCGCTCAACAGGCAAGATACCTGACTGAGATAGGCAAATGGAACTATGAGATGCGCAGAAATTACAAGGCTATGGTATTTGATTATGTCATAGCTTATAACGCCGAGTATAATAAGGATTACATCAAAGATTATATAAATAACGTATCGACCGCTACACCGCCGACACCTGCTATTCCAATAGTATGCGCCTCATTACAGAGACAGGCACCAGGCAGTTCATCAGGTCCAAATCCAACTAATGAAGAAAAAATCTGTCAGGCAATTCCATATCAAGACTTCCAAAACGCAATAAACATAGCTAATAATGCCGCAGTATCATCAGGAGTGGCGTATTATACGGCATGTACTGCTGACCCTACTGCATGTAGCACATGGATGACCAATTATTATAACATGTTATTAAATGCACAGCAGACATACAACGCTTCTACCGGGTACAGTAATAAATATAACAACTATGCAGATGCGGACTACAATTACAATGCACGTCTTATGGGATGGACACTGCATGCATACAGACACATGCAAACAAGAATAAGAGGTATTCATTACGGTAGTATCGGATTGACTAATAGATTACAATTTACCGCCGATAATCACATAACGGTATTTAACAACTCACCAATAAGTGTAGCAGCCAAAGTAATCAATGGTTTTACAGACGTGGGACCGACCAAAACCCTTAAAGTGCAAAATAATCTCATAGAGCTGGATAGTCAAAGTACCGTTACAAATCCGATGCATAACGCGGCATATACGACCTTTAAAAACAATCTCCTTAAAGTATTTAATCCAACCAAGATACGGTTATTCCATATTGTTCCATCAACACCGACGGCTGGGGCTTTTGATTCTAAAGATATGGCTTCCGGATGTAACGGAGCAAGTCCAACCTGTGAAGAATATGCCGGACCATATCTAAGGCTTCAGCAGCACGATGTTAATTTTGACCTATATTTTATGAAAATTATTAACCCGCTGCCTGGCGGCGGTAAATTAAGTGTTGGACACAGAGTTGTCCCTAATTTTCCCGTAGGTGTTTTAAAGGATAATAGAGTTTTGACGTATTACGCTGTAGTTGGAATTGCAGACACGAGCCAGATACCGTTCAAGGTTTTCTTTGGAGATTCAGACACTGCACAAGCTCCTTCACTTGTCGCCGTAGCGGCTGCAAGACCTTTTGGAAGCAGGATAGGACCCTACATAGACGATAAGTGTGAAAAAATGTACGAAAACAATACCGCGTGTGAAGAGAACGGCAGAGATCCTTTATACCCAAAAGTCGGTAACACCTTGATGCCAAATTTTTCTGTTGTTGATGATGGAAAAGATCCAAGGAAGCTAGGGGTTAAATTAACTGTAGATAAAAATGAGTACGATCTTCCAACTACAGGGACGATGTACCCTCAGATACCAAAGAACCCGAATAAAAAAGTTGATCTCTTTGCAAAGACGTACGGCATGGCCAGCAGAGTCAGATATTACACCAGGCCGGGAGGATATGATAAAGACGATGGATTTAATACCAACCAGTCAGATCCGGATTTTTACGAGAATCAAAAAATCCAACCCCAGGGAAACAGAAATTCTATTTTTGCATGGAATACCGCCCTTACGCCGACTGTACCCTCCGGTTCTTCAGATGAATTGGATGATTTTGAGGCATACCTAAAAGCCGCCGGCAATAACAAAAGTCCAGCTATACATAAATTCGATACGGATCCGGCAAGAAAATACAACAATTCGGAGTACAGCGTTTATGTATTCAGATATCCTATGCCTGGAACTAGTGCAGGTTCGGGAAATGACGCCGATTGGTCGATATCCGCACTAACTAAAAAGCAATATCCCAATGCTATGGAAAAAGCATTTGCCAACACAATGGCAGTTAACGAATTCGAGATAAAAAGATACATAATACCGTATATGAGTCCTAATGTGAATCCTGCTGCTCCCACTCAGGATTGGCTAAATTACATAACAAACACGACTAATAAAAAGGCATATATATACGCAGGGGAGACCAATAGAGACCCGATTGAACAGGGATTCGGGAGTAAACCTTTTGCCGATACAACAGGCGGTTCTTCATATGCAAAGATGGAAGGAACCGATGTTTTATTTACCGACACTTTTCCGGAAGCATATACGGCATGGAGGATCGGGACCAGAGGTTACAGAGTAAAATTGGTAAATATCCAGGACCTCTTAGGCACAAACCTGAAAAACCCTCTACCCTCAACTATTACCATACCTGATTTGAATATAACCATAGACCTTAGTAAAATAAATTATTAGGAGTAAAAATACGCCATTAAAATCCCATAGGTTTTTGCCCGAGTTTTTCAGATAATTTTATTAATTCCTCTACGCCTTCAGTCTCTTTATTTGACTCATCAGAAACAAATTGACATCCGTGTATATATTTTATCAAAGGATCTTTTTCATCGTGGAAATCTTTTGACCAGATTATCCTTACCTTAAAAATTATCGGTTTTTTATCTTCTAACATCATTATCTGTTTAGGATAAGGTATATCAACCTCAACTATCTCTCCAACAGGGAAGAATGCATTGCTCTTAAAATTTATTCCGCCCTCGCTCATATTATTAAGCCGTGCCGGGAGTTTTATACTATTATCTGTAAGAGAAACTATGATAGGAAGTCCAAAGCTCTTTCTTTCTTTTCTGGGTTTAAACATCTTTTCTACCATAAAAAATCATTCTCCGTCGGATATACGCCTAAATGTAAATTAGTATTACTTTATCTTATATGACCTGTCCATCTCCCTTTTCATAGCCTTTTTCTTCAGATCTTCGCGTTTATCGTGTAATTTTTTACCTCTGGCAAGGGCGATCTCAACCTTTATGAGCCTGTTCTTGGGATACACGGAGAGAGGAACTATAGTGAGGCCTTTCTCATTTAATTTCCTCTCAAGTTTTCGTATCTCGGTTTTGTGCATCAGAAGTTTTTTATCCCTGTCGGGATCCTGGTTAGTGTATCCCTTTGCCTCATATTCAGATATGTGCATTCCCAAGATGAAAAGTTCTTTGTTCTTTATCCTGATAAAGGAATTGTTTATACTCACCTTTCCCTGACGGACTACTTTCACCTCAGGCCCGGTGAGCACCAACCCAGCCTCAAACCTGTCAAGGAGTTCATATTCTTTTTTTGCTTCCCTGTTTATGGCAAAGATCTTATATCGTTCTTTTTCCTTCTTTTCAGCCAAAAGCTTTACCTCTTTATTTCCTGTTATAATCGTCGCTGTACCTTGTTATATCATCCTCTCCAAGGTACTCGCCGCACTGAACCTCTATTATTTCCACATCCGCTTTAGTATGATTTTCCAATCTGTGTTTTTGTTTCTTTTCTATGTACCTTGACTGGTTATAGTGAACCTCTTCCTTTTTATCCCCTATGACTATAGTAGCTTCTCCTCTGACTACAGTCCAATGTTCCGCCCTCTTTTCATGCGATTGGAGTGACAGTCTTTGCCCGGGTTTTACAATTATTCTTTTAACCTTGAACCCGTCACCTGCAAATAGGAGTTCCCATAACCCCCACGGTCTTTCTGATCTTTTTTCTTCCTTCATCGGCATTCTCCTTTAATGTGCGGCCAGCCAAGTATTTCCTATATTTATATCTACTACAAGTGCGGGCGTAAGCTCTGCCGTATTTTCCATCTCAAATTTTATTATTCCCATGACTTTATCTGCAATGTTCTCCGGGGTCTCTATGACCAGTTCATCGTGGACATGAAGTATTATGTCAACATCCTTATGTTCCCTGTGAAGCCTTTCCCATAATCTGGTCATTGCTATCTTTAATATGTCCGCCGCTGTTCCCTGCATAGGGGAATTTATGGCATTCCTTTCCGCAAAATTTCTTGCCGCCATGTTCTTACTGCTTATGTCCGGAAGATATCTTTTTCTTCCGTAAAAAGTCTCAGCATACCCCTTCATTTTTGCTTTTCTTATGAGTTCTTCCCTTGCCTTTGCAACACCGGAATAACGTTCAAAATATCTCTTTATCATCTTGGATGCCACACTCTGCGGAATACCCAGTTCCCTGGCAAGGCCAAAAGGAGTTTTCCCGTACATTATCCCAAAGTTTATAGCCTTTGCCTCTCTTCTCTGGCTGAGCGTTACAAGCTCGATAGGAACATCATATATCTCTGACGCTGTCCTTGCGTGTATATCTTCGCCTTTCTCAAATGAGCTGATCATAACCTTGTCTTCACCCAGGTGGGCAAGTATTCTCAACTCTATCTGTGAATAGTCCGCGCTTATGAGTTTTTTGCCTTTAGGTGCTATAAAGGCTTCTCTTATTCTAGCTCCGTGTGTGGACCTTATAGGGATATTCTGAAGATTGGGATCCGAGCTGGATAGTCTTCCTGTCGCCGTAACATCAAGGTGATATGTAGTGTGTATCCTGCCGTCCCCGTGTCTGGCCATATAGAGTAACGGATCAACGTATGTGCTCTTTAATTTTGATAACTCCCTGTACTCTATTATCTGCCTGGGAAGATCATGAACGGCGGATAGTTCTGTCAGGACCTCCTGATCCGTGGAAAAACCGGTTTCCGTTTTTCTTCCGGTACTAAGCCCGAGCTTATCAAACAGTATGGAAGAAAGCTGTTTTGGTGAATTTATATTAAATTCGGTTCCGGCAAGTTGATAGATCTTCTCTGTATATTTTTCCAGTTCTTTCTCAAAGGTGATTGATAGTTTTTCAAGCACATCAACATCCACAAGAGCTCCCGTATCCTCCATGTCTCTTAGTACCTTTACACACGGAAGATCTACCTCGTAGTATGCCCTGTCTAGTCCCCTTGTTTTTATTTGTTCATCTAACTTTTCTTTTATGTCCGGAAATAGATTTTCATTAAAAGAATTCCCCGTGATCCTTACGCTTATATCCTCTATATCGTAATCCTTCTGCCCGGGGGATAGCTCATAAGCCGCTATCTTTGTATCAAAAATATTTTTATCATATTTCAATAGAGTATCAAAATCCAGACGGTGTTGAAGATCATGCCCTATCAGGATATCATTATATTCGATCGCATATTCATTAATGATCTTTATGTTTCGTGTATTAATCTCCTTTGATGTATAAATCG
>JAPLFT010000227.1 GCA_026390535.1 Pseudomonadota bacterium | reverse complement strand
CCAGAAGTTGTCTTTATAGCCTTTGGCCATTTTTGCATGATTATTTGTTCTTCAGGGCTCAAATTCATTGTACTCTCCTTTTTTGTTTTGTTCTCACAAGCAAACATACAAATACAAGCGGTTGTAACTACTAATAAATTTAGTAAGATTTTTTTCATATCTCCATCTCCTATATGACCTGTGTTCCCTCGCTAAAGCTCTCCTAATCCGGTCAATTTTAGACTTACTCCAAAAAACCCTATTATATTAAATTAAAATTTTAATAATTAAAAATCTTATTGCTCTCTTGGTGTCAAAATAGTAACTTTATAACTCCAGCCATCATACACTAAAAAGCGGGGAGAGGGAACTAACAAATGATGCAGCAAAAACTACCTATCAATCTTGAAAGCATAACGACGAAATCGAGACCAGCTTACACAACTGTAACGAGCAGAACCACAAAAAATTATACGGAACAGGGAAATCTTGAGCTGGACAGAGTCACTGATTATTCATTTAACAGATTGGCCTCAAAAGAAGAAAAATCCTGGAATGATGTATTAAGAAGATTAATAGAGGAACTTGTAAAAAGACGCTGCAAAACACCAAAAGAAGATCTTGAATGGTTGTGTTTTAATTATTATTCACTGCCTAACTCACCTGCACTGCTTACGGCCGGCACTCAAAGTTTTCATGCGAGCGCGTGCTCCAGTTATCCAGTAAAGGATACCATGGACGAGACTGCCTTCTCTATACTGGACACCTTGAAGATATCAAGCATGGCAACAAAAGCCGGTATAGGCACCGGTTTTAACTTCTCCAATATAAGATCAAAGGAAGAACCTGTAAGAGGCAGAGTCGGTGTTACGGGGGGACCGGTTTCTTTTGTAAGGGCATATAGCGGTTTTATGGGTGAGATAACCCAGAGTACCAGAAAGAGCGCATCTATGGGACTACTGCATGTAAATCACCCTGATATATATGATTATATAAACTGCAAAATGGTCGATGGACAGATATCTGGATTCAATCTTTCTGTAATCATAGACGACAAATTTATGCAGGCGGTAGCAGATGATACTGAATATGAATTAAAATATATAAAACAAAACCAGAAAGGTGAGAAAGTTAAAAAGATAAAGGCAAGGGATCTTTTTGAAGTGATGTGTCAGCGTATATGGGACAATGGAGAACCCGGCGTAATGTTCGAGGATACTATTAAAAATGATTATTTTGAGGATGAAATAAATATTCTGGCAAATCCCTGTTCGGAAGCATTATTAAGTTACGGCGACGACTGGCTGGAACTTTGTGTACTTGCATCCATAAATCTTCCAAAATATGTGAATCTTCCCCTCGAAGAGAGACAGCGGGTAGTTGCTACAACGGTCAACATGCTTAACGACATAATAGATATCCAGGATTACGTCGTAGATTATCATAGAAAGGGTATGAAAGAAAGGAACAGAAAAATCGGCATAGGCGTTGCAGGTCTTGCAACCGTGCTTGCAATAAAGGGTATAAAATATAGCAGTCCGGAGGCTATAGAGTACACAAAAAATATGTTCGCAGAGATTGGAAAATTTGCCATCGACGCATCAGCGGCTCTCGGTAATATAGAATGCGTAATCGGCAGCAAAAAAACAAAATTGGGAAGATATAACGGCTCGCTCTTGTCCGTTGCCCCTACGTCAACACTAAGCAATATATTTAACTTCATAAATCCGGAAGGATGTTCATACGGTATAGAACCGTATTTCAGCCTTGAAAAACAAATAATAAAAAATAGTTTTGGTGAATTTGAGAATAAGGAAAAAATAATAGATTATCTAAAAGGCAAAATAGAACACATAGAATGCGCCAATGACCTGGATTACAAGTCACATCTTGGGCCAGTAGAGGCGTACTATAATTCAAATCCTAAAGGTATAGTACAGGGCTGTTCAAAGACCATAAATTTTAAGAATAATATAACCGTTGAAGATGTTGAGGAGGCCGTAAACTACTGCTGGAAACATAAAATAAAAGCGATAAGTTTCTACAGGGATGGCAGTCGTAAAAACCAGGTCATATCCACCAAGGATTCCTA
>JAPLFT010000093.1 GCA_026390535.1 Pseudomonadota bacterium | reverse complement strand
TGTGGTCTTTATCGCTATTATCCTTAAGAGCATCCGTAGCAGAGACTAAATCACTTGCATTTTTAAGACTTTCATCTGTTCCATTTTGTATGTAATCTCCGATCAGTTGTGCAAGTGAGAGCCATGCTTTTTCTGCGTTTTGTCCGGCTTCTTTATTTTTTTGTTCAATTTCTGCGGCTGAAGGGAATTTTGTCCTGTCGGTTATAACAATCGGGTTTTTCTTCTTACCACCTGTTGTACCAAAAGGATTATTGCCCGAGAATAAGCTCTGTTGATTCTTCTTTATCTGTTCATCTTTTTTTGTTTGTTCATCTTTCTTTGCCTGTTCGTCTTTCTTTGCCTGCTCGTCTTTCTTTATCTGTTCGTCTTTTTTTATTTGTTCGTCTTTTTTTGCTTGCTCGTCTTTCTTTGCCTGTTCGTCTGGACTTACAACGGCTTTACCAACCCCTGAATGTTCTATTATCAGCTGTTCTATTACGTCATCCTTTGTATAGCTGGTATCGGGATTTCCTTTATCAAAAGGTTTTTTAGCGTAGAAATCCTTACTAAAAACGTTGATATCTTTTAAAAGACTAAGAAAAGACAATATGGCGTGATCATCTCCTTTCTTTATGGCATCACCAAGAAGTACATCTATTTTATCTGCAACACCTGTTGCTTTTATATTGACCATCTTAGTATCGTCCAATCCGCCAAAAGCCTTAATTATTTTACTTGCAAAATCCTGATACTTATCGCCTTCAACAGTGGTGTTTTTAATCCTATTAAATAGAACACATGTGCCTTGTATGTCTCCAATTCCAAAAACCGTATTTGTAGTTTTAGATGCAGCAAAAAGCTCCATGGTCTTTTCAACAGTTAACTTATCATCTAAACTTTTAATGTTTTTGGAAATAACATCACCAAAAGGAGAACTAGCGCTCTTTAATACAAAGCCAAAACAAAGACTCTTCTTGGTTACGTCTGATGAAAAATCATGCAGCAACCAGCCATTCATAGAGTCTACATATCCCCTGGCAGCAGTTACATCAGCGTCTGTAGCTTTTTGAGCATTTCTTTTTATAATACAATCATCGGTTGTATTATTATCCGGACAATCAGTACTTTTAAGTATTCTGCTTTTGCTATCAATCTTTATTGCGCTGGTCTCTACCATAAGTTTTATTTTTACAAAAGAATTAAGCTGTCTTATTGTATAATCCAGGTGTCCACCAGCATCCTTATCCAGTATGGAGTCAGGAAGGTTATTCTTAAAATAAGACCCGTAGCCGGGATAAGCATCTTCAAGAAGAGCTTGTCTACATTGTTCCAGTGTTGTAGGAGCCGTGCTATTGCAATAATCCCAGTTCTTAAACCATCCCTCACTAAGAGCCTGCATATTCTTGTCACTTATGTCGCTAAGACCCTCAAGGTTTTTATCCTTATCTTTATCCTTGTCTTTATCTTTATTCTTATCATCTAGGTTATTAGTTTGTATAATAGTTCTTATTTTAGTTCTATCCAGATCCTGCATATCCTGTATTAATTTATTTCTAGCATCATCTTTCTTTTCCTTATCATTTGAGCCTAGAAGTGTGCATCCTGCCTTTTCATATATCCCTTTTAACCCCTGGGTCTTTATTCTAAGCGTGTGACGATAACAAGCTTGAACAATCGCTCTTATCCTTGTTTTCGTATCTGTAATATTAAATGCATCTTGAAAAGCTTTAATATCTGCGCCCTTATTACTACCAGGATAAACGCCATATAAATCTACAATATCTTTTGAAACACCTTCTGCAGTATGCTTATCATTTGTGCTCGAAGCAGAATGTGACAACACAAATACAAAAAGACACATTTTTGTAGGATCTGATATCTGATAGTTGTTAGCAGAACTAGCGACCTCTTCATCCAATATACTATCAACCATGATGCGGTTTATTTCATCATAAGAATATGATTCCTNNNTGATTCCTGTAATTTTATCTTATATGTAGGTTCCAAGTCCTTCACTGGAACACCACAGATATGCGAGTTGTCTATGAATGTTTCTGTGGAGTTATTTTGTTGCGCATTCGCAGCACCCGAGAAGATAATAGCACCGGCTATCAAAGCCAAGAATAATCTAAACTTCATTTCATATTCCTCCATAAATGCATAGGATATATGCACTTAGATATTAGTTCTTAAGAAAACTATGCAATATATATGCCTTTTTATAACGTGTTGATTTTATACATTATTTAAACAAATTGCCCCGTATAACTATTTGACAGCCTTATCCTGTCTTAACACCTACGCATAACAAATAACATTCCCTTAGGGCCCTACATCGGATATATAAAGTTGGTCATGTTTAAAAAGTTGTTCATTACATTGGAAGGTATAGAAGGAGTCGGTAAAACTACTCAGGTAAATCTGTTGTTCGATTTTTTTAAAAAAATCGGAATAGATTTTATATCCACAAGGGAACCCGGAGGATTACCTATTTCGGAATCCATAAGGAACATACTTCTTAATAAGGAAATGAGCCCTTTGACCGAACTCCTACTATATGAAGCAGCCAGAGCCGAACACTTTGACAAGATCATAAGTCCGGCCCTGAACAAAGGACAAAGCGTGATCTGTGATCGCTTTACGGATGCAAGTATTGCGTACCAGGGCTATGGAAGAGGATTGGACATAAAACTCATAGAGCAGTTAAATTCCATTGCAACCAAAGGGATAGAACCGGACCTTACCTTTGTTATAGATCTGCCTGTTCCGTTGGCATTTAAAAGATTAAATACCAGGAGAACAACACCGGACAGATTTGAAAAGCTAAGTAATGATTTTTATGAGAAGGTAAGACAAGGTTATATAGAACAGAGCAAAAAATATCCAAAAAGGGTATTCATAATTGATGCAGACAGGACACCCCAAGAGATACACAAGGACATTGTGAGTAAAATACTGTGATAGAAAAAATAGTAAACAAGATCAACACGACAAACCCGTCTTTTATATTCGCCGGTTCCAGAGGCGTTGGCAAAAAACATATAGCCCTGGAGGTTGCAAAAAGTGTTTTATGTAAAAAGATCCCTCCATGTAATAATTGCGATGAATGCAGAAGGATAGACAAGGAGATCCATCCAAACGTAGTCATTATAAAACCGGAAGGGGACGCCAAGGATATAAAGATAGAGAACATAAGAGAACTGGTGAAGTCTCTTACTTTTTCTGCGGCGGAAGGATATAAAAGATTTGTAATAATAGATGAAGCACACAGGATGAATGAATCTTCATTCAATGCACTTTTAAAGACACTGGAAGAACCGCCAAAAGACACTATTTTTATACTGCTTACCGCAAACTTACACAGCATGCTTCCGACCATAATATCAAGGTGCGAGGTAATAAAATTCCCCCCTATATCCAATGAGAAGATGGTACAGATACTGAACGTATCCCCAAGCCATATGTTGATACCGTATTCCATGGGAAGCATAAGCACTTTTAATTTTTACGTGGCAAATGAACCTCAGATAAGCAGTCTTATAAGTTTTCTTCAAAAGCCATCCTCGTCGTATGTGGACATCAGTGATCTTGCCGGTGATATAATGGAGGTGGTGTCCAGCGACAGCAAAGCACAGGAACTTGAGTATATGGAATACATCATTTCACTTATACTGTTTGATTTGACCAATAAATATAAAACTGCATCTGAAAATGATCAGAATTCATCTAATATTTTAAACTGTATAGAAGAGATAAAATCCATCTCCAAAAAAATATACCTGAATACTTCTCCTTCTATAGTGTTTGAAAATATGTTATTAGAAGTCGCAAAGCTGGGAAGCTAGGAGAAATATAATGTCTCAGGAATTTATAAATGTCGTGGGTATAAAATTCAGGAATGCCGGAAGAATATACTATTATAATACCGGCGAGATGGAACTAAAGATGGGAGATAAGGTCATAGTAAATACGCCAATCGGACTAGGGCTTGGCGAAGTAGTTCTTGAACCAACACTGGTACCAAAAGAAAAGGCCCATGGCTTTAACGTCCTGGAAAGAAAATTTGATACGGATTATGTCCTTGCGAATCTTTCTCCGGCTACGCTGGATGGAAGTATTGATAGTGAGCCAAAAGTTCCCGAACAACTGGACATGGTCATAAGAAAGGCTACAGAAGATGATATCAAAAACCATAAAGGAAACGAGGAACAGGCTAAAAAAGCACAGGAGACTTGTCTAAAACTGATAAAGTCAAAAAAACTTCCTATGAAACTGGTAAAAACGGAGCTGTCACAGAACGGGAAAAAGGCTGTTTTCTATTTTACATCCAGCAGCAGGGTAGACTTTAGAGATCTTGTAAAGGATCTTCTTAAGGATCTAAAACTCAGAATAGAATTACGCCAGATAGATCTAAGGGATGAAACAAAAATAATGGGCGGAATAGGATGCTGTGGCAAAACTCTGTGTTGTGCTACATTTTTAAGACAATTTAAACCAGTATCAATAAAAATGGCCAAGGAACAAAATCTTGCCCTCAACCCCACAAAAGTCAGCGGCGTCTGCGGCAGACTCTTATGCTGCCTTGCATATGAGCTTGAGTCATATATTGAAGCTAAAAAATTATTACCCAAAGTTGGAAACAGAGTTAAAACTCCCGATGGTGAAGGAAAAATAATAAAGGTAGATATATTTTCCAACAAACTCGACATTATTCTGGATTCGGGTGAGATGGCACATTTTGAGGCAGCACAGATAAAAGAACTGGGAGAAGACAAAAAAGGAATGCATGAAACACCTGAAGTAACCTCAATGATAAGCGGAGCAGAGCAGCCTGCCAGCGAAGAAGAATTAAAGGCGCTGGAAGATCCGGATCAGGTTGTTGATATAAAAGACACGTTCATGAAACCCGCAAGAAACGATAATAGACAGGGGCAAAGATCAGGGCAGCAAAACAGGCCGGATGATAAAAACAGGTCGTATGATAAAAACAGGCCCAATGGAAAAAATAATCCCGGTAAACGTTAATGGAATTTATAGACACACATGCTCATCTTGATTTTGAATATGAAGACGGGATAACACCACAGCAGATTGTAAAGGAAGCCTTTGATAATCATGTAACCAAAATAATAACTATCGGCAGCGACCCTAAATCCCTTAAAAAGATCCGTGATATCGCCGATTCGTTTGAAAATGTATATTACTCCCTGGGGATACACCCCCATGAGGCTAAGGATTTTAATTCCGATATAGAGAGAGAAATTCTAACGCTCAAAGATAAAAAGTGTGTGGCAATCGGAGAGATCGGTCTTGATTTTTTCTATGAACATTCTCCAAGAGGTGTCCAAAAAAGGGTTTTTGTAAAACAGATCAACATGGCGCAAGAGCTGGGCCTTCCTGTAATAATACATATAAGAGATGCCGATGCTGAATCTTATGACATATTAAAAAACGAGTTTAAGGATTTTTGCAATGGCGTTGTACATTGTTATTCCGGTACAAAAGAGCAACTTAAAAAATATCTGGATCTGGGAATGTCTGTTTCCTTTACAGGCATAATAACCTTCAACAAATCTTTAAACGTACAAGAGGCTGCAGCATATTCTCCAAAAGAGAGGATAATGCTGGAAACAGATGCTCCGTTCCTTGCACCTGTTCCTTATAGAGGCAAAAAAAATTATCCTAAATACATCCCTTTAATAGCTAAAAAACTGTCCGAATTACGTAAAGAAACCATAGAACAGGTCGCAGAATATACCACCTCTAATGCCGTAAAGTTCTTTTCTTTAAATTAATTCAGAAAATTTGCCACAGAAAGAACATAAAATGCCGCAGTTTCCGTCCTTAATATATTATCTGTTAAAGAATAAAATTTTATATTGTTCTTATTAAAAAGATCAACTTCATTTGGAGAAAAACCGCCCTCAGGCCCAATTATGAACAGATGTGATCTGCCCTCTTTTATGGAATCATTATTGAGTTTTTCACCTCCAAAGTGAAAAAACATCTTTTCATCAAAATTTTTATTATTTATTGCATCCTGAATTTTTGTCACATTATCTATTCTGCACTTAAATATTCTTTTACACTGGGATAAAGCCTGATCCGCAATTTTTTGCCATCTTTCAATTAATTTTGGATACGATTCAGGGCCAAAGGGTCTTGAATACTCGGTTTCAATCGGGATTATTACGTCTACTCCCAATTCTACCGCTTTTTCCACCAGCAGGTCGAATCTTTCTCTTCTTATCAGTGACACCGCAAGACCCAGGATCGGTTTATCCTTTTTAATATTTTCGATTGATCTTACTTTAAATATTTTATTCCTGTTCTCTCCCGTTACTTCTGTTTTTACAAGCAGCCCTTTTCCGTCTATAAACTCAACCAGATCCCCGTCATTGATACGAAGCACATTTTTTATTCTATGGATTAATTCTTCCGGTATATCAAGGCTGGCTCCTTTTGATAAATCGGAGCTGAGTGTTTCTAAAAAAAATCTTCTCATTATTATTTATAGTTTTTAAGGATATTTTCTATAACCGCGCTGGTAGATATGCCGGGAAGCAGATCTATAAGTTCGACCCTGCCATTGTATGTCTTTACAAAATCCTCACCAACGATCTCTTTGTTTTTCCAGTCGGCGCCTTTTACCAGGACATCCGGACCAACCTTCCTTATAAGATTAAGCGGCGTATTATCTT